>NZ_JAGHQV010000054.1:0-30950 GCF_017744175.1 Thalassotalea sp. G20_0
CTAGGAGGCTGACCGAGAATAGACTGCCCTACTGCGGTTGCGATAAATTGGTCTAAAAATTCCTGCTTCTTCGTCAAATAGCCCCGCTATTCTCCTCAGAATCAGAAATTTTTATCCTCAATTTCTCACAATCCTCGTTACGGGCGCTATTCCCGGTCAGCCTCCTAGGAGGCTGACCGAGAACTAAGCAGGAAAGCAACCAGCAGGGCAACAAAAATTTAAATCTTTTAAAAAATAGTCGAAATTTTAGCTTAATTAGCTATTTTGAGCAGTTTTTAGACTTATTAAAGCCTTTATGCTGCCTTTTTAACCTTTTTTACACCGTCAAGACGGATTGACCCCGTTGTCGCCGCCTTCACAAATTTTTTGATATTATGCGCCGTGCAAACCAGTGAAAACTCTGCTGCCACTTTCTCTTTTCCGCGAAGGCTGAATCCCCGAAATCCCGAATTTTTGATCTGCCCAAACGCTGGCTCTGCAATAACTTTACGACGTTCGTAAACTGATTTGGCTTCGGTACTTTCCATTTTTTTATTCATAGCCTGCCGTGCAGATTCAAACCGGTCGGTGCGGATAACCCGGCCAGGCTCTTTGTTTGCACCACTGCATCTTGAACGATATGGACAGTCACTGCACACTTCTTTGCTGGCCCGGTAGCTCTTTCTTTTGGCCTTGCTCAAGGGGTTCGTGACCAGCCGTTCATTGGCTGGACAAACAAACACATCGGCTTCAGCATCATAGGCAAAATCGGCTTTGACAAATTTCCGATCCGAATTTTCAAGTGCTTCTTCCGCTGGCTTTTCACCTCTATCCGTTGCGATATAGCCATCAATGTTACGTTGTTCCACCGCATGCAGATTGAGTCCGGAAAAATAACCATTATCCATGCTCATTTTATCTACCATCGCACCACCGGTTGCTTCGGACAGGGCATTCAATGCAGGCTCTACTTCCTGGATATCATTAGCTTGCTTGCTGAGGTGCTGACCAACGATAATCTGATGATCCCCATCTACGCTGATCTGGGCATTGTAACTGTATTGGCAATACCCTTTTTTGCTCATAATTCGAGCATCATGGTCGGCAAAACTGATCTGCTTTTTGTCGTCAATCTGCTCATCAGGATTCAGGGCTTTTTCCCGTTTTTCCAGTGCTTCTTTTGCCGCTTTTATCTTTTTCAGGCGTTCCTGTTTGAACTGTAAGTCCTCTGGAATGGTATAACCATTGGCCTCTTTGTAAGTATCGTCTTCCTGTTGGTCAGACAGGCTGGCTTTTTTGATCAGTTCATCAATTTCTGCACTGAGCTCGGCTTCTCTGCTTTTCAGCCTGCCGTAGCTCATTGCCTTATGCTTTGAGCTGCTGGCTTTGAACTTTGATCCGTCCAGGCTGATATGGCCCAGTGAAGCCATGCGCAACTCCATTGCCAGCTTGACGGAATGTTTGAAACAGTCATGAAAAAACGACAGGTTATCTTTACGAAAATCACCCAGCACTCTGAAGTTCGGGCAGTTCATCTTTGAAATGTACATAAATGCCAGATCCTGCCGACAGCGTCGTTCAATTTGGCGGGAGCTAAAAACACCGTGGCTGTAAGCATAGATTAGGATTGAAACAATCAGCTTTGGCGGATAGGCATGTTGCCCAAGATGATGATACTTTTTTTCAACTTCCGATGTGTCGATGCTTTGGAAGAGGCTCTCGTAAACAAAGCAGTCATGATCGGTGGGGAGCAGATCAAAAATGTTGGTTGGAAACAGCAGGTGCTGGTCAACCTCAACGGGACTATCCTTGAACTTTGGCTGTGACATTTGGCATAAGTCATTTTGATTTTGAGGCTTATGATAACATAAGCCTATTCTCGGTCAGGCTCCTAGCAGGAGTGTTTGCTCATCCGAATCCACATACTCGCCCAGTGGGTGAATGGGCAAAATCGTCAAATCTCTTGTCCTGCAAGGGGTAAAACGATATTTCAGAGTTTCAACATAACTATTCGCTAAAATCAGCAATACTGACCCGCAAGCCGGTTAAGGTTACCCACTTAATGTGGACTGTAGGCTGGGTTGGGCCAGGTGATCATTAGCTATGTGTCCATTAACCCGGATATTTCATAAACTGCCCGGAATCTCGCTTGTCTTTTGCCGCTCTAAGGGAGTTTTGCTCAGTCGACCGTACTCCCCGGTACGGCGCTCCCACACAAAATCCCTTAGAGCGACAAAGTCCCGCGCGAGATTCGGGGCAGTTTATGAAATATCCGGCTTAGACTTATGTCTAATAATAATTTATTTAAATTGAATATATATTTATAAATAATGAATAAGTACACAAGGAGGTAGTGTATGATGAAGCCAACAACTGGGGATTTAGTGTCAGCAGCTACGCAAATCTTTTCGGTTACGACAGGATGTTCTGAAAATATCTTGAATGTATATGATAAGAAAAAAGGAAATCCAACATTGCTGCAAATGAAACTAACACCCGAAAATGTCAGTAAAATTGTAGATTTGGAAAATAAAGCAGCTGTAACTGGCACATCCAAAACATTTGCAGATCGTGCTGCAAAAATTGCAACACCTTTAAGGCCTTTCATCGCTCATGCTGCTGCACAATTATTAGTCACAGCTCAATCAGGTTATTTCAGCAATAACGAGTACGCTGAAGAAGCACTGCAAGGGATAATAGTATAAAGAAATTGTCCTGAAATAATTCTGATATTTCGCCTCTATAGTAACGAGCCATTAATACCATCCTTCGTATTCTACACGATCACGCCGGTGGTGATCTTATGAGGCAGGAAGTTCGATGGACGAATCTTTCCTGCCGAAATATTTCCCGGCAACTTCAGAAGACAAACACTCCTGGTGATTCTTATTGATAATTATCAATGCCGGGGCATGAACAGATAAAATTGCGGTCGCCAAACACGTTGTCGATGCGATTGGCCGTAGGCCAGTATTTCGCCTTATGAGCGGCAGGTGACGGAAATGCCGCGACCTTCCTGCTGTATGGGCGCTGCCATTCATCTTCCGCCAGGTCTGCCATGGTGTGGGGGGCGTTGACCAGGGGGTTGTTGTCCGTTGGCCATGTGCCGTTGGCGACCTGATCAATTTCCTGCTTGATTGAAATCATCGCATCAATAAAGCGGTCTATTTCTTCCCTGGATTCAGACTCGGTTGGCTCGATCATCAGGGTTCCGGCCACGGGGAAAGACATGGTCGGAGCATGGAAACCATAATCCATCAGGCGTTTGGCAATATCTTCCTCGGTAATACCGCAGGCTTCTTTGATCGGGCGAATATCAAGGATGCATTCGTGGGCAACGTGGTTGTTTCTGCCCTGATAGAGAATCGGGTAATGATCACCCAGCCGTTTTGCCATGTAGTTGGCATGCAGTATGGCCAACTCTGTTGACTCCCGTAGACCCAGGCTGCCCAGCATGGTGATGTACATCCAGCTGATGGGCAGTATGGATGAGCTGCCGTAAGGCGCAGCAGATACGGCACCAATGCCTTCATTATGGCCTTCGACCGGGCTTATTGAATGGTTGGGCAGGTAAGGTGCCAGATGGCTCTTGACACCAATGGGTCCCATACCCGGACCGCCACCACCGTGGGGAATGGCAAAGGTCTTGTGTAGATTGAGATGGGAGACATCGGAGCCGATATCGCCGGGACGGGAGACACCGACCATGGCGTTCATATTGGCACCATCCATATAAACCTGGCCGCCATGATCATGAATGATCTGGCAGATGGTGCGGATCTCTTCTTCGTATACCCCGTGGGTGGAAGGGTAGGTGACCATCAGGGCAGAGAGGCGGTCACTGTACTCTTCCGCTTTGGCTCTCAGGTCATTGACATCCACGTTACCGCTATCATCACAGGCGACAATGACAATTTTCATGCCGAGCATCGCCGCTGAAGCGGGATTGGTGCCGTGAGCGGAAGAGGGGATCAGGCAGACATCGCGGTGCTCCTGCCGGTTTGCCCGCTGATAATTACGGATAGCCAGAAGGCCCGTATATTCCCCCTGGGCTCCGGAGTTTGGCTGCATGGAAATGGCGTCATAACCGGTAATCTCTACCAGAGCCTGCTCCAGTTGCCGGATCATGGTCAGGTAACCCGGAATCTGGTTTTTGGGCGTGAAAGGGTGGATGCTGGAAAATTCAGGCCAGGAAACCGGCAGCATTTCTGCCGCAGCATTGAGCTTCATGGTGCATGAGCCCAGTGGAATCATGCCATGAACCAGTGAGTAATCCTTGTTTTCCAGCTGCTTCAGATAACGCATCATATCGGTTTCTGAGTGATGGCTGTTGAATACCGGGTGACTCAGGATGCTGTCTGAACGTCGCAGTTCCGGTGAGAGTCCGATGGTGTTCTGGGTATGAGACAGCTGACTGTTATTGGCCGAGATCTGGCGGTCAATGGAGGCAATATTCAGCTCTTTGCCTTCACCCATAAAGATATTGAACAGTTCAATAATGTCTTCAGAGCGGGTGGTTTCATCAAGGCTGACACCCAGGCGGTCAGAACCAATACGGCGCAGGTTACAACCATATTTCAGCGCCCGCTGGATAATGGTTTCCTGCTCACTGCCTACCTTGAAGGTCAGGGTATCAAAGAAGGTTTGGTTGCACTGGAAACCCATTTCAGTGAGACCGTGATGAAGGATTCGGGTCAGGCGGTGTACGCGTTCGGCAATGGTTTTTAACCCTTCCGGACCGTGGTAGACCCCATAAGCGGCCGCCATGTTGGCCAACAGAGCCTGGGCAGTACAGATGTTGGAGGTGGCTTTTTCCCGGCGAATATGTTGTTCACGGGTCTGCATGGCCATACGCAGGGCGGTATTGCCACGGCTGTCTTTGGATACCCCGATAACCCGGCCGGGGATTGAGCGTTTCAGTTTACCGGTGGTGGCAAAAAAGGCTGCATGGGGGCCGCCAAAGCCCATGGGTACGCCAAAGCGCTGGCTGTTACCCAGAACAATATCAGCGCCAAGCTCCCCGGGGGATTTCAATAAGGTGAGGGCCAGCAGATCAGTGGCTACTGAAACCATGGCACCCTGTTGTCGGGCCATGGCGGCAATGCTCTCAATATCTGTGATGTTACCGTAGGTGCCCGGATACTGAAGTTGCACACCAAATACATCGTGATTGCCCAGTTCGGTATGGGGGTTACCAACGATAACGTTGATGCCTAACCAGTCGGCACGGGTTTTCATCACATCAATGGTTTGTGGGTGCACGTCATCGGCCACAAAGAATGTTTGTGAGGCCGCTTTGCTGCGTCCCACGCTGCGCAGACAGAGAGTCATGGCTTCTGCAGCGGCAGTGGCTTCATCCAGAAGGGAGGCATTAGCAACCTCCATGCCCGTAAGGTCCATAACCATCTGCTGGAAGTTCAGCAGCATTTCCAACCGGCCCTGGGATATTTCTGGCTGATAAGGGGTATAGGCGGTATACCAGCCAGGGTTTTCCAGCAGATTACGCAGAATGACATTGGGCACTTCGGTGTTGTAATAGCCCATACCAATATACGACTTATTCACTGTATTTTGCCGGGCCAGGGCATAGAGCCCGGCAAGGGCCTGCTGCTCAGTTTTTCCGGCAGGAAGTGCTAACTCCCGATTTAACCGGATGCTGCCCGGAACGGTGTCATTGATCAGCTCTGCCAGCGATTTGAGCCCGAGACTTGCCAGCATGGCCCGCTGCTCCTGCTGGTCAGAACCTGTGTGACGATGGGTAAAGGCATCGTTATGTTCCAGTTCTGCCAGTGTCGGCAGAGTAGAAGTGTGTTCAACGGCCATGTTGTCGTCCTGTTTTCACTATTACGTTATTTTAATAAAATTTTTTTGAACTGACGCATTTGTTGTTAAAAACAAAGGTCAGCAGTGGAAATAAAAGACAAATGTTGTTTTCGGTTCGGGTTTTCAGCACATCACGACATTGACAGCCAGACCACCGGTGGCTGTCTCTTTGTATTTATCCTGCATATCAAGCCCCGTCTGGCGCATGGTTTCAATGACGTCATCCAGGGAAACCCGGTGCTGCCCGTCACCTTTCATGGCCAGCCGGGCCGCATTGATGGCCTTGACAGCGCCCATGGTATTGCGCTCAATACAGGGAACCTGTACCAGACCGGCTATCGGATCACAGGTCAGGCCCAGGTTGTGCTCCATGCCTATTTCAGCGGCATTTTCAATCTGGCGGTTATTGCCGCCCATGACCGCGCACAGAGCGCCTGCCGCCATGGAACAGGCCACCCCGATTTCCCCCTGACAACCCACTTCGGCGGCCGAGATTGAGGCGTTCTTTTTATAGAGCATGCCAATGGCTGCAGCGGTGGCCAGAAAGGTCACAATACCTGATTCAGTGCTACCCGGAACAAAACGATCGTAATAGGCAAGAACCGCCGGAATAACACCGGCTGCGCCATTGGTTGGCGCGGTAACGACACGACCACCAACGGCGTTCTCTTCATTGACGGCGATGGCGAACAGGTTAACCCAGTCCATGACTTCCAGGTGATCCTGCTGGTCTTCGGGGCGGTTCAAAAGCTCCTGATGCAGCTGGTTTGCACGACGATTGACGTTCAGGCCGCCGGGAAGTACCCCTGTCTGCTCACAGCCACGGTTGATGCAGCGATCCATTACCTGCCAGATATTCAGCAACGCTGGTTGGATCTGGTCAGATCTTCCCAGGTGTTGTTCATTCTCCAGGACAATTTCACCAATGGAGAGCCCGGTTCTGTCTCCGATATCCAGAAGGTCCTGAGCGTTATTGAACGGAAAGGGGACCTGAATGTCCGTTGCCGAAGTCGTCTGTTCGGTTTCCTCTTCATTCAGTACGAACCCTCCGCCCACGGAGTAATAATTATCATGAAAAAGCTCAAGGCCTGCTGCATCAAAGGCTCTCAGCGTCATACCGTTGGGGTGCTTGGCAAGCGAGTGACCATGCAAAAAGTGAAGGTGTTGATCTTCGACGAAAGGGATCGGATATTGGCCGGCAAGTATCAACTCACCGGTGCTGCGGACATCGTTGATCAATGTCGGAGCCTGGTCAGGATCAAGCTGATCCGGTTTTTCACCCATAAGGCCCAGCATCACGGCAGTATCGGTGGCATGGCCTGTACCGGTCATGGCCAGGGAGCCATAGAGCTCAATACGAATCTGACGGGTATTCTCAAGCTGCCCCAGTTGGAGCAGGGCGTCAAGGAAGCGGTTGGCGGCTACCATCGGACCCACAGTATGGGATGAGGAAGGGCCTACACCAATCTTGAACAAATCGAGAATACTTAAGCTCATCGCCATGACTCCATTTGTTGGTATATTTTTGTGATATCTGCTTTCAGGGCTATTTTTTTGTTATTTATCAAAAAGAAAGATGGTCAGAAGAGCCATTAATAGAGAGCAGCCTGAAACCAGGCATCAATGGATTATTAACGGGTTTTGACCAGATCACTGAATTCCTGACGGCAAGCGTAACAATACCTTCCTCTTACATCAATAAACAAGTTTTCAATAAGAAACAAATTTTCACAGCGGCATGATGGTGGGGCTGTTTGCAGCCACCTGGGCGAGCCCGCCCTGAGTATGGCGAAAGACAGAGCCAGAAGAAGGCCTGACACCGATTTCCCAAACTGACTGCTTGAAAACAACTACATTGTAGTTACACTTTGTTGAATGAAGCACCTTACCTTTGAATGGGATGATGATAAGTCCCGTAGTAATCTCAGGAAGCACGGTATCAGCTTTGATGAAGCCAGAACTGTCTTTTTTGATGAGAATGGCTTGCTCACAGGTGACCCGGATCACTCGGAAGTGGTTGACCGTTTTATCCTTCCTGGCATGAGTGTAAGCCTGAAAATTTTAGTTGTCTGTCTCTGTTACCGAACGGATGAGGTGATCCGGATTTTTTCCGCGAGGAGTGCAACCCAAAAAGAAACCGACACCTGCACATCGAGAATGAAGCCATGAGAGAAGAGTATGATTTCAGTCAGGGCGAAAAAAACCCTTACGCCAAGAAGCTAAAAAAGCAGATGACCATTCGCATTGATGAGGATGTCATCGATTATTTTAAAGCTCTCTCTGACGAAATGGGGATACCCTATCAGAGCCTGATTAATCTCTACCTTAAAGATTGTGCTGCCAATCAGCGGAAACTGTCGATGTCCTGGCGGTAGCTTCAGCAGAAACCAGTCTCGGGTCTTGAATCTTGCAGTCTATTCTCGGTCAGCCTCCTAACCCGGATATTTCATAAACGCTGCTACAGCTCGAATGATTGATTTTTTTTGAACAAAAATAGCCAGTCAGATCGTAGCAGCGTATTTCTCTGCGGTGATATTGTGTCTCGCCTTGGCTTTTTGTCAAAAAACATACCCATTTACCTGATACCAGTCGCACTGAACCCTCAATCTCTTTCAGTTGATTCAATAAAACGCCTGCCAACTTAAAAGTTGTGTCTCTTATCCCGGTTCAAGGAGTGAGTATCATCATTCCCAAAGGCGCTGGAAAAGCAGGAAAGAGAAAATATGTTTAGAGATTATGGGTAAATACTTGGCCCGGGAAAACATGTTCATTCCTCAAAGATGATTCCACTTATTCATCCAACTCAGGCAAAAAAAATATTGGTTTGTTCCATCATTTTATTCAATCCGCTGCGCTGTTACCCTGTACGATGGTTTTACAGAAAAAGTACAGGATCCATCTCACACGGTTGTCAACGCGCTGGCAGTTGGCTCCCTGCAGAATGGGTTCCGTACAATCCCTGGAATGACAGCGGCGTAAAGTAACCGGTTTTCTGCTAAGGACTCGCCGGATTTTTATCAATGAAAAAAAGTGGTCCTTCAATCAAATATTTTGAACTTTTTTCTGGAAAGAAAGTCGGAGGTTAGAGGAAACGTTTTAGTTTGATCTATCACCGTAATAACTAACTAACTAAGTAGCCCTTATTTTCAGGAATTAACAATCATGCAACCAACTCCGAATGCGCCGTCCAAACACTTGTTAGACTATATAGATTTTGATTTGCTGGCAGGTTCGGCCTGTTGTGGAGTTATTGGTAAAATTTTCGGTAACACCGTTAGCCCTGTAATACCTGAACCTGTTGGTTTTATGACATTTTGCGGTGCCAATCTCCTGGCTGGCACCCTGAATCGTCGCAGCATTGCCTGGCATAAATACACTGATGCACTACTGCTCAAAAACAAACAGCAGTTAAACAATGCACTAGTGGAAAGGTTTGAACAATTATCGGACAGGCTGAGACAGAGTACTTTGAAACTTACCGAAAACCAGAAAAAAATAGTGAATCTTGAAAAGAATATTAAGGAATTGAACAAAAAGCCAATGGAAAAGCTGGATCAATTATACAGGGAACAAAAAGAGATTCATGAGAGCTGCAAAACAAATCGTGAGGAAATTGCTGCCCTCCGCGAACTATTAAACAAATCAACGTTGGTAACTGACCAGCCTGCACCATTGAACCAACTACCCACAGACACTGCACAACAAAAAAACAAGTAGTTGCTCTGGATAGCTCCAATAAAGTTACTCATACAGCAGTTGGCAATCCTTGCTGAGTGAAAATACCAGCACTTAAGGTAGACATTAAGCCCCACCTACAGTGCAAAGGCCTAATCTTGTACGCCCTGAACAACCATCTCGTGCAGGGTGTTCACGTTTTGCATTATCTCCCCAGAAGTTGAGCAGCTTTTTAATACATGAGACCAGTGATTTTCCTGCATTCATCAAAGATAGAATCAGACTGCCAAACAGCCTGGTCCCGCTTTTCATCACCTTGTGCGTCGAGATTTCCTCAATGGCACCACTGTTGTAGAGGTTCGCCTGCACAGCGTGAGCAAGATACCTTTTCAACGTCACAACGACGAAAGACATCAGAATCAGGCTAAACAACAACGTGGCAGAGTTAGTGTTAAAACGATGCCACCCTGAATAGGACTTGATCTCTTTGAAGATAAGCTCTATTTGCCACCGCAGACGATAAGCCTGAAGCACTTCGCTCAAGATGAACTCCACCCGGTTCAGGTTGGTCACAGTGAAAATATTCTGGTTACTGGAAGCAACCTGTTTTGGTGCTTATTGGGAACAAGCGTGTTGTTGGGAACTCTGATGCAGATGGGCCAGTTACTATGAACCAGATATTTCAGCCATTGTTTTCCTTTAAACTCTCTATCCATTAGCAGACGCTGTATGGCTTGCTCAGGGAAAATTTTTTGGAACCTCTTGAGCTCAATGCGTTCAGTCGTATTCGAGCAACCTTTTTTGGGCAGGAGTGTCCATAAAATCGGGATAGACATTCCCTTGTAGTTTATTGCCAGAAACAGGATGTTGATTTTGAAAATCCCAAACATCCAGTTAGTTCTATCCATGCTGAGCTGCCACTTGTCTTCCGGGGCGAACAGACTGGCAATCAATGTGGCCATGATACTTTCATCAAAAACCACTTCGAGAAAAAACGCTGAATCCGTCGGTAACAGGAAAGGGTCTGCGACCTTCCGGGGAAGGTGGTTGCAAGACTTGTGAAGTTTATGGTTTGTTTTTCCAGCAGCCCAAGTACGAGGAAAGCAAGGACGTTCAGGCGACACTTGTTCCATTTCAAATAGGTTCTAACCCGAATATTTCATAAACACTGCAAAAGTTCGACAGGCTGATGTTTTTTTGATCAAGCACTGCCTGTCAGATCAATACAGTGGTTCTCATTTCGTAATGCAGAACATACGCGGCACAGGCGTAGTACATACGCAATGCATTCGCCCGAAAGCCCATATCCGATGTCCGATCACAGGACAGATCATTTTTCAGGTGTTTGATGCAGTTTTCATCCTGTCCTCTGGGACAATAGAACTGCTCATAAACGCACCGGGCCGAGGCATTCTTGATTGATGTCGTTTGTCCCGGATTGCCTTGACGAGCCGGGGAATTAGCTCACTGCGGATGGCCATTTCATGCAGTAACAGCGCACCAAAATCGGAGGACAACTCTCCTCCGTTAAAATCAGCTCTGACAGTTTTACCATTAACAGGGTGAAAACGAAGGGTTTCTTGTGTATGTTTCGCCATAGCAGGTTCCGGTTTGCTTCTTCCGAAGCTTTCTTTTGGTCGACCCAATCATATCAAGTGATTGGGCGGAACCTGCTCTTATTTATGAAATATCCGGGTTAGAGCGACAAGGGACAAGTGAGAGCGGG
Organism: Thalassotalea sp. G20_0; assembly: GCF_017744175.1. Classification (NCBI taxonomy): domain Bacteria; kingdom Pseudomonadati; phylum Pseudomonadota; class Gammaproteobacteria; order Alteromonadales; family Colwelliaceae; genus Thalassotalea; species Thalassotalea sp. G20_0. The sequence goes on from NZ_JAGHQV010000054.1 coordinate 11,204, forward strand.
AGCACGTTTATGAAATATCCGGGCTAAGTAACTGCCCGAATCGTTCCGTTTAATCCCTGATGATTATCCCACAGGCAGGTGCTAGAATCCGGCCAGACTTTCAGCCGGGAGCTTTCTCAGAGCATCTTTTCCAGCGCACCGACATAAGGTAGTTATCCTTGCCCGCACTGTTTTAAGAGAACTACCTGAGATTGACCCACGCCCCATTGAACCACTATCAGGAGCTCCACTTGCTTTTCCGATCACTGAAGCGATCATTGATACCTGCCATCATTGTGCTGGTGGCGTTATTTCTGGTGTTGAGTACGCGGCCCAGGCTGAATAGCTTTCAGGGGCAGGTTATGGGAACGACCTTTAACGTCAGTTATGTAGCGACTCTGTTCAGTCATCCGGTAAAGGATGTTTCTGCTGTAGTTCAGGATGCCCTGGCTGATGTGGATCAACGGATGTCAACCTATAAACCAGACTCTGAGCTGATGAAGTTTAACCGGGCCCCGGTAGGGGAGCCATTTAAACTGTCCGGTGATATTGTTCAGCTGGTTCAGCAAGCCAGGGAGATTTCTGATCTTTCGGATGGAGCCTACGATATTACCGTAGGTCCCCTGGTGAACCTGTGGGGCTTTGGCCCGACACAATGGGTTGCCGTCAACGACAGTCAGGATGATAGTGACTCCCACCCGCTGGCCAATGCTCCGGAATTTGTCAAATGGATAGAGGACCAGTATCCGGGCCATATTCCCGAGGCAACGGCTATTCAGGAAGCCCTGGCCAACGTTGGTTATCAAAGTCTGAAAGCGGACCCTGAAGGTTCAACCCTGACCCGGGAAAAGGCGTTGTTTGTTGATCTGAGTTCCATCGCCAAGGGCTATGGTGTTGATCAGGCGGCAGCGGCTCTCAGGGCTCAGGGTATTGAGGACTTTATGGTAGAGGTTGGTGGCGAAGTGCTGGTTCATGGGGTCAAGCCTAATGGCAACCCCTGGCGATTGGCGGTGATCGGTCCTGAAATGGGAAAAAACGGCGTGTCAGCATTGGTTGAGCCTCTGGACAAGGCGCTGGCAACCTCTGGTGATTATCTGAATTTTTTTGAAGTCGATGGCAAACGTTACTCACATACCATTAATCCTGTTACCGGCTGGCCTGAAGCCAAGCGGGTAGCGGAAGTGGCTGTCATTGCCGATACCTCGGCCCGGGCCGATGCCCTGGCCACCATGTTTATGGTGCTGGGGGATGAGAAAGGACTGGAACTGGCGAACAGGCTAGGTATTGCGGCACGTTTTGCCTATTATACGGATGAAGGATTTGCAACGGTAACCAGTGAGGCCTTTAAGCCTTACCTGGTTCAACAGCCATGAACAACCTTGAGCGGGAAATAGCGCTGCAATAAACAGGTTCCGTGTATCACCTGAACCATTTCATGGTAAATAATGGAGGAATCAGTCATGACCATTATGCTGATTACATTTTGTACTTTTCTGGTACTCATTGCGGCTATGGCGGTGGGTGTAATTTTTGCCAATAAGCCGATTAAAGGCTCCTGTGGTGGCCTTAGTAATCTTGGCCTGAAGGACAGCTGTGTTATTTGTGGCGGTGGAGACAAAACAGACCCTCTTTCCGAGGTGAATGATGACCTGTTTTATGACGCGACGGCTGCAAGTCAGAGTAAAAAGGCGTAATCGTTTCTGGTTACGTTTGTTTTTTATTGGTTGTAGACACCAGTGACAGCCTCTTGGGAGCCTGACCGAGAATAGCGCCCGTAGCGAGGATGGTAGAAAATTGAGGATAAAAATTCGGTTTTGTGAGGTGAATAGCGGGGCTATTTGCCGAACAAAAGCGGATTTTTAGACCAATTTGCTGCCACCACAGTAGGGCAGTCTATTCTCGGTCAGGCTCCTAGTGTAAAGCTTTTTGGACACTCAAAGTATAAGCTGTAAATAAGAATAAACGGATAATGTGTTGGAACCGGGGGAATCGAATAAATGGGTGTCAGTAAATACGATTTGGTCATCCTTGGGTCGGGGCCTGCGGGTGAGGGGGCGGCCATGAATGCCGTCAAGCTTGGTAAAAAGGTCGCTGTCGTTGAGCAGTTTAACTTTGTCGGTGGCAGCTGTACTCACCTGGGTACGATTCCATCCAAGGCTCTGCGCCACTCTGTCAAACAGATCATGGATTTCAATACCAACTCCATGTTTCGTGAGATTGGTGATCCCCGCTGGTTCAGCTTTCCCAAAGTATTGAAAAGGGCGGAATCGGTGATTCAGAAGCAGGTGCAGTCCCGGACCATGTACTATGCCCGGAATCGCATTGATCTCTACTTTGGCCGTGGTGTCTTTATTGATGAGCACACCCTGGAGGTGACTGAGCCCAGCGGGAATACGGAACGTCTGTTCGGGTCCAACTTTCTGATTGCCACCGGTTCCCGTCCCTACCATCCACCCGGTGTCGACTTTCACCATCCCAGGGTTTTTGATAGTGATTCCATTCTGGAGCTGTCCTCTACGCCACGACGCATGATCATCTACGGTGCCGGTGTTATCGGCTCTGAATATGCCTCGATATTCTCTGGTCTGGGCGTGCTGGTGGATTTGATTGATACCCGTGAGCGGCTGCTGTCGTTTCTTGATAAAGAGATTTCCGATGCCCTGAGCTATCAGCTGCGCAAAATGAACGTCATTATTCGCCATAATGAAGAGTTCCAGAAACTTGAGACCATGGATGATTGCGTGGTGCTGCACCTCAAGTCGGGTAAGAAACTCAAGGCCGACATGTTGCTCTGGGCCAATGGCCGGACAGGCAATACCCAGGCAATGGGGCTGGAAATGATCGGCCTTAAGCCCGATGGCCGTGGGCAGTTAAGTGTTAATGAAAGCTATCAGACCTCATTACCCCATATTTATGCGGCGGGTGACGTCATTGGCTGGCCCAGTCTGGCCAGTGCCGCTTATGACCAGGGCCGCTCAGCGTCAGCACACCTTTGTAACAGTGAGGACTGGCACTTTGTCAATGAAGTGCCCACGGGAATCTACACCATCCCGGAAATCAGCTCTGTGGGTTGTACGGAAGAAGAACTGACGGCAGATGCCATTCCCTATGAAGTGGGCAAGGCGTTTTTCTCCAGACTGGCCAGGGCTCAAATCACTGGCGAGGTAGTTGGCATGCTGAAGATCCTTTTCCATCGGGATACCCTGGAAGTGTTGGGCATTCACTGTTTTGGTGATCAGGCTTCGGAGATTATCCATATCGGTCAGGCGGTGATGCGGCAAGAGGGCAAGGCCAATTCACTCCGTTATTTCCTGAATACCACATTTAATTATCCGACCATGGCTGAAGCTTACCGTGTTGCTGCTTTGGATGGGCTGAACCGATTGTTTTGATCCTGTTTAATCGGCTTATCATCTCAGCTGTGCCCGGAGTATGACTGCTTCCGGGCGCAGCTGAAATTCCGGAACACCCTTTTTAGCCTGACCATCCAAACAGAGGGTGATTCTGTTTGTTATACTAAGAACGTTTCTGAGGCAGGACTTGAATTTTGCTTTATGCAAAGACCTGCCACCGTTTCCCGCCTACGCTTTTTGCCGCCTTTTTCTCTTATCACCGTAAACGACCAGAGTTGTGAACCATGAAAGACCTGCCCCCAGCTTTCGTGATCCCGGCTTTCGAAACTTACCGGGACCCCGCTACCAGCCAGCGAAAAACAAAGGCTAAACAACAGGTCTGGCTGGTTCTATTGATATCTCTACTATTCCTGCCGCTCACTTTTGCAGAGATTCCCAAAGGCAATCCTCAGCCAAACGCCGCGGGAGTGGTAACCCTGCGCGGCTGGGACGCCAAACTGGGGGCAGGTATCACCTGGCAGGAAAACGCCAAGTACTTATTGTTCAGCGGAAGTTCTGCTGGCTCTCAAGCAGAATGGACAATCAAAGGCCTGGAGAACATCTCTTACGATGTGAACCTCTTGCTCAGAAATGTCCCTGCCAGCTCTGCTGGCAAGAGCGTTCAGTTACAAATCGGCCCGGAAACGCTTCAATTTACTCTGGCCCAGACAAGTGGTGATTTAACAAGTATCAAATTAGGTACAGCTACGCCTGGCGAAGGAGAGCACACAGCATTTTTAAAAGGTTTGGACGACTACAATGACCGCTTGATGGAAGTCTATCGTATCGTCTTGACTCCAGTTACCATCCAGCGTTGGTGGAATCCCCTTGGCCAGACATGGGAGACGAAGAGACCCCCTTTAATGCTCGGAGCCCAATGGTATACCGGCAATGGTAACTTCGACACGCCATCGCCAATGAAAGATGTGGATGATGCCCGTCTTAACCGTAAAGGCTATGCAATTGTAACCACCGAGAAGCTTAGAAAAAATCTGACAAAGCTAAATGACTTTATCGCTCATAAGGAAGCCCTCGGCTTTACCGTATATGTCGTCACAGAAAAAGATCACGGTGGCGGTCATGGTGTCTATGCTGCGGATAACATACGTACCTGGCTGCGTAATAACTATCAGAACAAGGATATTCTTTATGTCCTTATGGTCGGTGATCCCGATATTTACCAGGGCGATGTGCCGATGGCCATTGCCAAAGGTGGCATCTCACGTTTTGAACGCCAGGCTAAAGTCGATGCGGGTAAAGTCACAGATTGGCACGAATATACCTATGGGGTAGCGGCTACTGACCATTACTACGTGGACCTGGTGAATGAAACGATTGATGCCGATGGTGATGGCGTTCTCTACAGTAATGGCGATTGGGGTAAAGGGCATTCAGGGCAGTGGAGTGTACTCGTTGGTCGTATCCAGGTGGCGGGTGAAGGCAGTCAATTTGGCAAATACAGTGATGTGGATGCGATCTTGCAGAAGTTTATCGATTACGAAAACGAGGCAGATATCACTTGGCGCTACAGACCGGATATCAACGACACGACCTGGAATATCAATGCAGCTGTCTACGAATATGCAGGCGTTGAGTATCGGGTTCGCGGAGGTGTTGGCGATGGCCACGTCCCAACAGATTTCGAACAGTGGCAGAATGACCACTTCCTGACCAACTACGATATTGGCTATATCCGTACGGGTGGCCATGGTACACCCACTTGGACACAAGGTGGTCTCAGTGTCGACTTCTCACGCAACCATGGTAACAATGTCCGCCCGTACTTATCTGAGATCGGCTCCTGTGAAGCCTGTGAAGTTGGTTACGACAATAACCTTTGTGCCTCCCAGTTACGTTATGGTTCCATTGGCGTCATGGGAGGGACGCGCCCGGTGGGGTCACTGGGCAAAAATAATGGTTTTGGTGAACCGTTCTACCGTCACAGCCGCTTCGATATTTTCACCAAAGGTGAGCCCATGGGACTGGCACACTGGCAGAGAATGTGTGATGGGCATCGTAGTATCACAGGAAGTGATATTGTCTGGACACTCAATGGCGATCCGTCCATCAAGGTGATGCCACAGGCGATGAAGCCAACTTACCCGATTATCGCCCGCCCGACTCAGGAAGTCGTCTATGACTGGGATGGCAATACCAAATTACCACAGCAAGAGTACGATATTACCAACAACACAGATGTAAGTCAGACTCTGGCAATTCAAACAGACAGTCCGTGGTTAAGCCTTGACAGGACATCTGCCTCGCTGGCAGCAGGTGAAACGATCACTGTCACTGCTACAGCTAATAATGCCGCCGTGAACCTCGATGAAGGCCAGTCTGTTGCTCATATTTATATCAAGGAAACCGGTGGTTATACCACGACCCGGAAATTCAATATCTTTAAACGAACACCACACGTTGATGGTTTAATCGACTTTGATCATGTTGTTTCAGGTCAATCACAAACACTGGGTTCTGGTGGCGCTAAAGTGGCAGTCAATGAGGCAGCTGTCGTTTCCGGTGGTGTCAGTGGCAAGGCGTACGACACATCTATCGACACCAATGGCCTGGTGATCGGCAATGATGTAATACCCTCTGCACGCCATCACAGCATGACACTCTCTTTTTGGTTTAATTCCGCCCAGGCGATCAGTTCTAACGTTAATTTACTTCATGGTTCTTATGATAAAGAGTCACTCAACATTGATATCGTCAACCATGGCACAGGCATAAAAATGCACTGGCCTTCTTCACAATTAGCCGGTGGCATAGAGTGGAATGAGATCGACGCCAAATACACCAATGAAGGGACTGTAGGCATTGCAACAGGAACCTGGCATCAGGTAACCATGGTCCATGAATATGGCGGTATCAACAAACTCTTTTTCGATGGTCAGCTGGTCGATTCTGCACCCCACGTGGGCTATGCCTATAACTTTAACAGTCTGACTTTTGGCAAGGGCTTTAACGGGCTCATCGATGAGATTCAAAGCTTTAACTATGCCCTGAATGACACTCAGGTTGCTGCCAATTATCAACGGACTAAACCGGTCCCGATTGCTCCTGCTTATAACGGTATTGTTGCTGCGGGAGATGTCCAATTTGACTGGACAGGCGTGCGCGGTGCTGCAGGCTACGAACTCTTTGTCAGTTCAAACAAAACGGATGTTGATAACCCGGACAGTGGCTTGACAGCAGCCTGGAAAGGCAGCCCTACTGAAGTTGTACAGACGGTTAACGACACCGACCAGATTTTCTGGCGAGTGGATGCCGTCATGGTTGACGCCAGTCGTATCCGGGGCGATACCTCCAGCTTCCGAAAAGTGGCTTCTGGCTCTGTGGCTCATACCAACCAGGCTCCGGTGGTCACTCAGCCAACCATTAACCTTGGTACCATTGAAGGAAGTAAACCATTTGGACCTTTTGATCTGAGCCAATACTACAGTGATCCTGAGGGAGGTGAACTCCTCGTCTTCCATAAAGATACGGCTACTGGTACTTATGGGCCATGGGGTGGTGCCTTTTCCGCGGGTTTGAACGTCCATGGTAGCGGCCAGGTTTACTCTAATGAGGGGGTAACGAATGCTGATGCGCAGACCATAAACCTCAAGGTTGTCGATGACCGGGGTCAGGAGACGTTTTTTGACTTGCATTACAAGGTTGAGCAGGCCCCGAAATTCACCAGCAATGCTTTTCTCGTATTGGAAGATACAGCGGTCAACACGGTCGTTACGACGCTCACCGCAACGGATGCCAACCATGGAGACACAACGGTATTATATTCTGCAGTGGGTGGTGATGGACTCAGTCACTTCGCAGTTGCCCCTGATGGTAAAGTGACCTTAATAGCGGCTTTGGACTTTGACCTGAAACCTTCATACAGCCTCGTTGTCAGTGCAACCGATGAACATGGTTACTCTTCTGAACAGACCTTTACCATTTCAATTGGCAACACCGTGGGGCTACCGCTTCATACTACTTATTCGACGTCTTTTGCAGGCGCTACGCTCACCGACTCTGGCTTATCTGCGGATATCCCTGATAGCTCACTGGCTTCTATTACCATCGATGAGGTTAATGATCGTCTCGACATTACCACAACGGGCAATACGGATATGTGGAAGGCACGTAACAATGGCCCTATTGCTTATTTTGCAGCACCCGGCTCTGAGTCCTGGGCAGTGGAAACCGAAGTCGAACTGAACGCCGCACAAAATCGTCAAATTGCAGGTCTTACTGTCTATGCGGATGAAGATGGTGCACAACCGGTATTTTCCTATGGCCTGGACTACTGGAGTGGCCGTGATGGACTCATTAACCTCCAAGGCCTTGGTACCAACAACCCGCTTATTAACGTCAGTGCCAACGCTTCTGGCAAGGTCAAACTGCGTATGGAAGTGATTGAAAATGGCAATGGCACCGGAGTTGACAGGTACACGTTCTTCTATGACCTGTTGGATGGTAATGGCATGCAGAAGCTCACATCTTATGGCTTCGCAGTAGACAGAAGCCGTATTGGCCTATTTCTGAAAACAGCGCATGCACGTACAGCGTACTTCGATAACTTTGAGGTTTCTGAAGATACCATGCCAGCGCCTTAAGTTTTCGGAAAGTGTCGTCTTTCTACTTACCGAAGCCGGGACAGGGCCATTAACATGAGCGTAAAAGGGGGCTGGGGAGTACTTTGCTATATTCATTATTCAAAATGAAGAAGGTAATAAATCAGATGCATATTAATACAATACCAATGCAGCCAAATCAGATGCCACCAGATGAACCATCTGGCGCTATAGGAATAAATCCTGCTAATCATACAAATAAAGATACAACGTTCAAACAGTTCGATGTTCATCAAGTTGATCACCGAAACCGTTATTTCACACCAACTGCAGGGGAAGATACCGATCTCACCACAAGAGAAAGATTGCTAGCGGACATTGATCAGCAGAGGCAAATAGCTAACCTTAGAGAAAGGCATCGTGTCAGTAGAATGAACGACGCCTTTGAGGCACTTAAAAATAAAATTCCCGGAGCGGCTGGCAAATCATTAACAAAACTACAGATATTAAGACAGGCATGTCTACACATTAGAGCCCTTGAAAACCAACTCAGAAATCCCCCCGGACCTTTCTGATTGGTTGAACGGTGTTATCGTTGATGCACAGTAGGGGGGTAACTGTTTGAAGGTTTAGTCTGCAGCTGGTAACCACCCGGGGCGATACCAGGGTAAGAATGATTATCCTGGTTTCACTTCCTTTTTTGCTTTTTCTTTGCGCGCTCTATCGTAGTTCCTTTGGCGCTCCCTTTTGTATGCTGCAAAATCGGGATCATTATGGTAGCGCTTCCTTTGATACTCCCTTTGTTTCTTCTTGCGGCGTTCTGCAAAATCGTGATCATTCTTGTATTGCGCCCTTTGGCGCGCCCTTTCGCGCGCTGCATAAACCTTATCATTATTGTAGCGCTCCCTTCGGCGCACCCTTTCTCGTTCAGCGTATTCAGGGTTTCGGCGAAGCTGCCTTATACGCTCCCTTTCACGCTCACGGAAAGAATGGTCTTTGCGAATCGTCTTATAGCGGTTCCTTTGGCCCTGCCTCTGGCGCGCAGCATAAGCCGGATCATTCTGGTAACGGCTCCTTTGGTGCTCTATGCAAGTGGGACCATTGAGAAGTTTTTGGTACTCGGCGTAATCAGGGGCTTCCCGGTTGTGCTGCCGCGGAGGAAAATTATAGGGCTGGAAAGCAGTCTTTTCGCGAAGTTCACTTTGGTGCTTAATTATTGCAGCGTTACCCTCAGTTATTTCTTCTGTCTGGTGGAGAGGGGCAATTGTCGTTTGGATCAGGTTTGGTGTGTTAACTACAGCAATAGGCTGAAAATCTTGGGGGTTGAATAATTGATAATCTGGATTCCAATAGCTAATTGTAGTTGGCTCCCTGATCTCAGGCACACTCCCCGGTAAGCATGCCTCTGTTATTGATGATGGTGGATTATTAGTTCGTTCATAAGCAGGATGGCATGGTACATATTCATCAAGAACTGATTGAGGTATCTCTTCAAGATCAGTTCTGAGGAGGTTTGCCGTGTCATGAATTAATTGAGAGTCAATATTATGTTCAGTCAATAATTTTAAAAAATTTTCATTATTCGGGAGTACGGCTGATTGGCTATGGTAAACAGGAAAAGGATTGTCCAGCCTGATAACAGACCTGCCTTGATAGATTGACAGTTGTTCAACAGGATAAGGTTGTTCTATTAAATTTAAAGAGTCGAAATAAAAGCCAGAAAAAGCAGGGTTGTGCGAAGGTATGCTGTTGTGGTAGTTCATTGAATTATTAAATTACTGAATTATAAATTAAGACTGATATTCGTGATAAAAGTTCATCCCTGATACACATTCAATACTTATGTCAACCTGGAGTAGTAATTTTTTACGTCTATTCCTGATAGCAATGCAAAGCTCTTTGAAAGCTGACCAGTTACTCAGGGAAAGATGGATTTGATCTTGTATCTATTTTGATTCTGGTCTCCTTGTGTTTATTGGATGCTTCGTATTTGGTTCTGGCTCTGGTCTCCTTGCCTTTACGGGATGCTTCGTATTTAGCTCTGGCTCTGGCTCTGGTCTCCTTGCCTCTAGGGGATGCTGCGTATTTGGCTCTGGCCTTCTTGGCTTGAGCGGATCTGTTGTATTGGGCTTTGTATGCCTTTCGTTTAGGGGATGCTTCTAATCTGGCACTGGCCTGCCTGCATTTTTCGGATGCCCTGTATTTAGCTGAAGCCCTGGCTTTGGCCTCCTTGCGTTTATCGGATGCTTCGCATTTAACTCTGGCATCAGACACCTGAAGAGTACTTTTGACCGTGGAAGCACTGGATGAGTTCGTTGCCAGTTGAGGTTGAATAATCATAACTGGTTCTGTTGTATTAAAAATTTCTGCAGGTTGATGAAGATTGTTATACAAAACCTGTGGGTTTTGTGAAGCTGCCTGCTCCAAACCTAAAATAGACTGGATCGAAAAAGGTTGATTGCCAAACTTATATGAGGTGCCAGGATGATTGTCATAGCGTTTATTTCTAACGGTTACGTCAGGTTGTCGATCTTTTTTAGTATGGCTGTTAACGATGACTATTGATCTTTTTTCAAACCGTGAATCGTTAAATGGATTGTGAAAAGGCACCACTGTCTGCTGATGGTCGTCTCCAGTGGTTTCATGGCAACGGATAGTACGCAGAACATTGTAAGCTTCTCTAACATCACGGGAATAGGCTTGGACTGATGAGCCTGGTCCAGGTAAGTTATGAAAGCTACCTGAAACTGTACTTGACTGAACTAAATGAGCAGGGATATCCATTAAGTCATTGAATTATTGAATGGTAGTTTAAGACCCACATCACCGGTAAAAGTTCCTCTCTTTCAGCAGGATTATTCTGTTTGCGTTTTTTTTGGCGAACCCTGTCGCACCCGGCAGAAGCAGGATTATTGTCGGGTGTTCTTTTTTGCTCGTTGTGCTCGGCGCAGGTGATCTTATTGTGGTAAAGGTTGAGAGGGTTATCAGCAGCTGCTGGTTGTATATTTTGTGGGTTTGAGAGTCCAACAGGAAGATCAGTTAAATGGTCTTGCGGATCCGAAAGAGCCTTCTGGATTAGTTGATGTTAAAGCAGAAATATCATATTTGAGCAATGAGTTAAGAGGATCAGCATTAGTTTGTTGGTTTTCTGTCTGGTTATCGTAAGTGTAAACAGAAAAAAGGGTGTCCACTGCCTGTATAAACATACCTGAATGCATTGGCTGTTGTTCGCTATCAAACTGATACGTTTGTTCTGTTAAATTCAGTGAGTAGGAGAAGGAATCAGAAAGATCGAAGTTGAATGGAGAACAGTTATTAAAGTTATCCATTGAATTATTGCATTATTGAAATATAACCCTTGATCATCTCTTTTTATAAAAGTTCCTTCCTTAAATAATTTATCCGATTCTATATCAAATAAGAATAGATATTAGCTGTATTTATTAATCATGGTAATTTAAAATTCAAAATTTGCAGAAGAATGGTTGTCATCGGATTGTTGGTGTTTAAATCTATGAGGGAATGGATTTAACGGGTGAAACTAGGCAGTTCTTTTAGCTTGGTGTTTGAAATCCAGGGGTGGGAGTGGGATTGGCTTTAGTAGCAGATTCCAATTTTTTTATGTATTCAGATTTGAAAAGTCTTGATTTTGTTGAAGAGTATAAATTTCTAGCCTTCTTTTTTAAAAGTTTGAATCTATTTAAATCATTTATGTCAATTGAGTTGATTGTTATTCTTTTAGTATCCATTATTAAATTGGATAATTTTTCAATGCCGTATTTTTTTACCAGTTTGTTATTTTTCTGGTTGCGCTCAAGATAATCTCTAATTGTATCAAATTCTTTAATATTGTTGATGTTTTTTCGGCAAATTGACTTGATTGATGCGATTTGTCGTGAATTTAGCTTTGATTCCATTTCTTGTATGTGGTTTTCTATATTGTCTCGGTTTCTTTTTGCAGATATCCTATTTAATCTCTTTCTATCATTTATTCTCCAAAATTCATATATTGTCATGTCTGAAATTATATTTTTGTAAGCCTCTGTATGGGTTAATTGGTTAAGGGGAAGGGGTGGTTTCGAAGATATTAAATTATGAGATAATTGACATTGATTTAATGATGTTGAATCTATGGTTGTCAATCCATCATTGATAGATTTGTCATCAGAATTAAATAAAAATTGATTGTCAGTGCTCTGTGATAATTCAGGAAATAAATCATCGATATTAGGTGAAATATGAGAAATAGAAAATTCAGTTAATGAGTGTTGAGGGGTTAATATAACCTGGTATGTTGTATCCTTTGTAAGATATAAAGGAATGGTTTTATCAAATACCTGTTTCACGGAATGACCAGATATGCCTGGCTCATGAATTGAAGGTGCAGCTGGGCTCGGAGTTAAATCTTTCCACTGTATCGAATCACAAGCGTTCGAACAAAAAGAAACATCATTTATGATTGGTGAACTGTGCATTGAGAAATTGTAGCATTTAAATATATTTCAAGACCGCTATTTTTTATAGAAGTTCCCAGCCTTTCGCAATCCAGTCATCAGTCAGTTAACTGAAACTATTTCTTTACTTTGCCTGTTAACCACTCAGGGTCAAAGGGCTCGAATGGCATTGTAAATATTCCTTCAGTCTGATAACTGAGCAGTGATGAAGGACGTTGATGATAACCCTGCTTTTTTTGTCGTAGTAGCTGACTCTTTTTCCCTCGCTACTTGTTCACTAAAGCCTTTATTTATGGCTGATCGATAGGCTTATGATCTTGCATTTTTTATGGACTGGGAAATCCTTTTTTCCCTGGATAAGGCGTACCTGACCAGTTTTCTGGCCTTGGCCGCCTGGCCCTTTTCGGATGCTCTGTATTTGGCCTGGCTCGCCTTGCGACTATCGGATGCATTGTATCTGGCTATGGTCGCCAGGCCCTTTTCGGATGCTTCGTATTTGGCCTTGCTTGCCTTGCCCTGATCGGATGCATTGTATATGGCCCTGACCGCCTTGCCTTTTTTGGATGCGGTGTATTTGGCCTGGCTCACCTTGCCATTATCGGATGCAAGGTACCTGGCTCTGTTTGCCTGGCCTTTTTTGGATGCGGCGTATCTGGCCTGGGCCGCCCTATGCTTAGCTTTTGCGATGCATTTGTCTTTGCTTTCCTTACCTTTAATGGGTGCGGCGTATTTGGTTTTGCTCGTTTTGTCCAATCCAGAAGTGCATGCCCCTTCATTGGGAAGGGGCAGAGCTTCACCAAACTCGGAAGATTCCGTTGATTCTGGCCTGACATAAACAGGAAAAGGATATTTCAGTGTCTGGACAGGTATACCTTGATAGGTGGGATGCTGTTCATTTTTGTCATGCTGGTACGTTTGTTGAACCGAAGTCAAATTAAGTCCGGAAAACGCAATATGGAAGGGCGGTAATTTATTGTAGTGATCCATTGAATTATCAAATTAAAGAATTACAGCTTAAGACCACCCTTTATTATAAAAGTTCCTCCCCACTACAACCCATTCAATATTTATGTCAAACACATATAGAAATAATAGCAATTCGGGTCAGGTTTACTTGAGGCCGAGATCATAAAGGGGGGCGAGCCCCCTTTTCTGGTTAAGTGGCAGTATCAAATGTCAGCGGCCAGTCGGCAGCCCTGGTTAATTGCCCGCTTGGCATCCAGCTCAGCAGCCACATCCGCTCCGCCAATCAGGTGCACGGTCTTACCGCTGATGCTATCAGCAAGCTCGCGCATGGGCTCCTGGCCTGCGCAGATAACAACGCTATCCACATCAAGCACCTGGGGTTCCCCGGCAATGGACAGGTGCAGGCCCTGATCATCCACCTTATGGTACTCACAGGCTGGTACCATGCGCACCCCCCGGTTAGCCAGTGATGAGCGGTGAATCCAGCCGGTGGTTTTGCCGAGGTTTTTACCGGGCTTGCTCTTTTTTCTCTGCAGTAAAAAGACTTCCCTGGAGGGTTTTGGGTGCTCGCTTTCGGCCAGCAGGCCACCGCGATTTTCCAGTGTCATATCCACGCCCCACTCTTTCATAAAGGCCGGAATATCAAGACTGCTGGATGGGCCTTCCTGGGTAATCAGTTCGCATAAATCAAAACCAATACCGCCAGCGCCGATAACGGCTACTTTGTTGCCCACAGGTGCTCCCTTGAACACATCCAGGTAACTCAGGACCTTGGCGTGATCAATACCTTCCAGCTCCAGATTTCTGGGGGTGATACCTGTGGCGATGATGACTTCGTCAAAGTCACTGTTTTCCAGCTCTTCTGCCGTTACTTTGTGGTTGAGCTTCAGCTCGACGCCGGTCAGCTCGATCTGTCGTTTGAAGTAGCGAAGGGTCTCTTCAAATTCTTCCTTGCCGGGTACGGTTTTCGCGATATTGAACTGCCCGCCAATTTTGTCCGCCGCGTCAAACAGTGTGACGTTGTGACCACGATAGGCTGCTGTGGTGGCAAATGCCATGCCAGCAGGACCTGCGCCCACCACGGCCAGCTTCTTGGGTGTACTGGTTGGCAGATAGTTCAGCTCGGTTTCATGGCACGCCCTGGGATTTACCAGACAGCTGACGGGTTTCATATAAAAGACATGATCAAGGCAGGCCTGGTTGCAGCCAATGCAGGTATTGATTTCATCGGCTCTGCCTTCCGCCGCCTTGTTCACCCATTCGGCATCAGCCAGCATAGGGCGGGCCATGGACACCATGTCTGCATCACCACGGGCCAGAACTTCTTCTGCGGTTTCCGGCATGTTGATCCGGTTGGAGGTGATGACCGGGATATTGATTTCGTTGCGAATTTTTGCGGTTACCCAGGTGAAAGCTGCTCTTGGTACCATCGTTGCGATGGTGGGGACACGGGCTTCGTGCCAGCCAATGCCGGTATTAATAATGGTGGCACCCGCCTGCTCAATCTCTCTGGCCAGTTCAACGATTTCATCCCAGCTACTGCCGCCCTCAACCAGATCCAGCATGGAGAGGCGGTAAATAATGATGAAGTCCGGGCCTACTCTTTCCCGGGTCTGTCTCACCATGGCTACCGGCAGGCGAATGCGCTGACGGTATTCTCCACCCCATTCGTCCTGTCGCTGGTTGGTGCGATTGGCAATGAACTGGTTGATGAAGTACCCTTCAGACCCCATGATTTCCACGCCATCATAGCCTGCTTCTTTTGCCAGGGCCGCAGAGTTGACAAAGCTCTCGATCTGCTCGTCCACCTCTTCAGAGGTCAGTTCTTTAGGCTTGAAAGGATTGATAGGAGCCTGAATGGCACTGGGAGCAATGCATTTTGGGTGGTAGGCATAACGACCGGTATGCAGGATCTGCATACAGATTTTTCCGCCAGCCTTATGCACGGCGTCTGTAACCAGCTGGTGGTGCTTAACATCATCCATGGTTTCCATGGTGGCAGCACCCGGCATACCCCCGCTCTCCTGGTTCGGCGCGATACCGCCCGTTACAATGAGTCCCACACCGCCGGCTGCGCGTTCGGCAAAATAAGCCGCCAGTCGTTCAAAACCGTTGGGCTGTTCTTCCAGGCTGGTATGCATGGAGCCCATCAAAACCCGGTTTTTCAGTGTGGTGAAACCCAGATCCAGCGGTGCCAGAAGATGTGGGTAGGGAGTAGTCATTTTATAATCCTTCTTGTGATTCGACGCCTCATCTAGACGCTGTCAAGATAAAATGGTATTTTGACACTGTCAAGATAATTTGTATTGTCTCTGGACTGCACCATTTTGTATTAGACAGCGCACGGGCATTAAACGACATATGACTGGCAGAAAATCCTACCACCATGGCAACCTTCACCAGGAGCTGCTCGAAGAGGCAACCCGGATGATCGGGGAGCAGGGTGTGGATGGCGTTTCTATGCGCGCGCTGGCGGAACGGGTAGGGGTCTCCAGAACGGCGGCTTATCATCATTTTAAAGATAAGAATGCGCTGCTCTGTGCCATCGCCGAGCAGGGGTTTGAGAAGTGGCAGGCACACTTTGCGCAACAGAAGCATGAGCAGTCAGGGGACATGAATGGCTGGTTAAAAGCTTTTGTCCATGCTTATCTGGATCTTTCCTGGCAGTATCCTGAGGAGTATGACCTGATGTTTGGTCGTCCGGTCTGGAAAAATGGTGAACCAACAGAGAGTCTGAGAGCGGCCTCTTTTGCCTGCTTTCAGCACTATGTCGACCTGATCCGCAGCTGGCAGGATAAGGGTAAGTTTTCAAAAGATATCGATGGTCTGCGCCTTGCCCAGGTGAGCTGGAGCATGTTGCACGGTATGAGTCGTTTATTGAACGATGGTATTTACCTGGATAGAAACTCCATTGATGCCATGTCGGACAGTGCAGTAGAGATGATATTGGCAGCGGCAACGGTATAAGAAAAGTATATTTCCATGATGCACAAAGAAATGTTCATTATTATTTTGGCAGTGGAGATCAAAAATAGTGCGCCCGATATGGCGCAGTATGAGGTGTAAGACGGTCCGGTGTCGGTTTTCTTTCCGTCCCCGGTTTTGTCAAACCTTTTTATATGGAATTGGCGATAATAACTGCTTATCCAGGCAGATCAGATTATAGTGTTCCAGGCTCTCTTGCCGTAAATAATCTCGCACAGGAGTTGCTAATTTCATCAGTGGTTCAGATTCTCCTGCTTTAACTTTTTCAAATCCAAATTTTTCATAAAATGAAATGGCATCGTAGTCGCTATTCAAGACTATGACAGGAACTTTCCTGGACACCGCAACTTCAATAATTGATTTCATCAACAACTTTCCAAGTCCATTACCTTGATAGGATTTTTTTACCGATAAAAGTTCAATAGATATTGATTCATGATTAATTTTAAATGATAGATAAGCAGCTGTGGTAGCATTACTAATATCAATAAGTTCAATAACTCTTTTGTTAAAGTTTTTAGCTGTATCTATTTTTTTTAATGCTTTCTTCGCATATTTAATAGCTGAGACTTTTATATTTTTGGAATGAAAATATTCTCGAATATATGATATGTCGGATACTTTGGGCACAACGCTAATCTTATAGCCTTTAAACCTGGCCTCTAAGATAAGGTTGTATGGTAGTGTGATGTTGCTTACAGCTTCTGTGCAGGATGCAAGCTCAATCATGGGGTTCATATATTTAGTTTCCTAATAGAAGCCGGAATTGGTATTACTCACCATAGCAACCTTCATCAAGA
This sequence comes from Thalassotalea sp. G20_0, assembly GCF_017744175.1. Taxonomy (NCBI): domain Bacteria; kingdom Pseudomonadati; phylum Pseudomonadota; class Gammaproteobacteria; order Alteromonadales; family Colwelliaceae; genus Thalassotalea; species Thalassotalea sp. G20_0. The sequence continues at coordinate 28,339 of NZ_JAGHQV010000054.1, forward strand.
GCTGCTTGAAGAGGCAACCCGGCTGCTTGGGGAACAGGGGTGGGGATGGTATTTCCATACTTGCCAGTTTTCAGGATTATATCGACTTGGTAGTGGGCTAAACCTGTTATATTCCATGAGTATCAATGCCAAATCCGACTTTATTAATTAATAAGCCAATTAGGGTATCATGCATTTCTCCAATTTTGAAAAGCATATTGTCTTTCTGGCCAAACGCTTGATCCAAGTTCTAAAGTTGAGATTTTTTCGTTCTATTTTCTTGGTGTTTTTCTTTCCAACTATATGTGATGTGTATTTTATCAAGATGGCGATCATAAGCTCCCCAGTCATCCGTATAAAATTTCTTAATTCCAAATGATTCGAGAAGTTCTTTCAGCTTTTTAAAAACTTCATCATTTCGTTTACCAAAAACATAAGCCAAAACGGTATTGGTAAAGTGGTCAACGGCATACCAGAGCCAACGCTGATTTGATTTATCATGAACAAAGGACCCATTGCTCATCCAGTTCAGCCTCTTGGCAGACAAGGCCTACATGTATAACCGATCCCCAAGATTCGTTTTCTGAATATTAGGATTGACTTGAACCAATCCTTCCTCTTTTTTTAATGTATCTAAGTAGTTAACCAAATGAAATCATATTTTCTGACTAAGTGGACGGTCACTCTGCTGCGTTACAACTCCGGTCACATAGCTAAGGCTATGCTCCCTTCGTTGTGCCTTGCATAGTAACTGCCCACTTAGCCAGAAATATACGATTCCATTTGACCAACTACTTAAGTTGTAAAAGCGTCATATGCCGCATTTTAGCAGAAAATAACAATCTCAGGTTTGACCCACTACCCACAGGTGGTTAGACAGTTCCGTTGGAATCAGGCGGTGATTTACAAAAACAAAGAAGTAAATCTGAAGACCTATTTTTGACAGTTACCTCGGGCCTGGCGTTAAAAAGACGCTGGTTATACGAGGGGCAAAGGAGCAAAAGGTGACAGTGCTGTCTGACGTCTCAAGATCAAAGCCCATGGGCAGAAGCAATTTATAATATTTTGTTTAAATAATAATTTACAGAATCATAATGCCTTCTATTCTTGATTACTCTTATCTTGGCGTTTTTGAATGTAAGACAATACGTAGATTCAAACAATAAATATTTAGTCTGGAGTTTTGAACCAAAATGCAAAATTCAGCGCTTGCCACCAATAATAGCCCTCAATATCTTGCAACCGATACAAACGCTTTATATTCTCCACAACCGATGGGTTCCTCAGGTATTCATAAGATAGTACCAGAAACCGTTACACCTTCTTTTGAAGGTCTTCAGTGTGATGTACGACAATTTGTTAAGGTACTATTACCTAATCGATCAGTTAACGTGGTTACTTCACCTCTCTTGGTCAATACAACAGAGGCAATCACCGCCAGAGTATTGAATGAGGCTGGCTTAAATGGAAGTGCTATCGGGTCTGGTCAAACTCGACCCAATATTAAGAACACCGTAGGAGGCATACATATTCAGTCAAAAAAAGAACATGTTGACAAAACCCTGGAACAACTCCAGATTCCACATACAACCAGTGTAGAGTTAATACAGAAGGGTTATGCACGGGCTACAGCAGAACTCAATGCGCGAATTGCAGAAGATACTCAAGGCATGATTACTGATTTTCTTGATCCCAGAAATCTGGAAGATCCAGCCCTTATCTTTCGCTTGGTCACTTGGTTATTTCAACATGTTTCATGGGTAGAACCTTTTGAGTTGATGGATGATGTAGATAGTTCAGCAATGACATGGAAAAATACAACCCACCCGGAAATTCAGTGGATGAAAAGTAGCTATCATAACAACTCTGTAACACACACTAATTCAGAAGGCTATGATTTTGTAGCTGTTCCTGTTGAAGAAACAGGAATGAAAGCGGTGCTTGTTTTACCACCACCAGAGGACCCCAATCACAATAGCGAAGATCTCAATCGGGTTTTGTCAAATGGTCTATCGTCTATCCTGGGAAAAACAAAAAATGAGGAAGCGAAGCTAACGCTCCCAAAATTAAAATTCGACTATCAATTTACAACAGCATACCCGGAAGCTGGAGTCATCGGTACGCATAATGCAGCACTGAATATTAATGAAAAAGGAGCGGATGTGGCCGCAGCGTCAGGTATGCTTGCATACGAATGTTGTTATACGCCTCTTAAAGAATGTCTCAACTTTGATTTTGATCGCCCATTCTACCTTTCAATAATTGACCATCAAAATGACAAAGAACCCAGAGTGGCTGGCATGGGTTGGATTAATCAGCCTTGGAATAGCTAAGGCTATGCTCGTTGCGTTGTGCCTTGCATAGTAACTGCCCACTTAGCCAGAAATATACAATTCCATTTGGCCAACTGCCTTACAGAGCTTAGCGATAGTTCTTAGGGTAGACATCACGGCAAAAACATGAGCATTTTTTGAACAGACAAGCAGGCTAAAAAAGTGCAAAATACCTCCTTTTTCCTGCTTATCTATGTCTGCAAAATCCCTGTTCTCTAAATTCAGCACCCTCACCGACCCTCGTGATCCCAAGAAAACAACACATATTCTGGCAGAGATTATGTTCATCGCTGTTTGCGC
>NZ_JAGHQV010000550.1:0-509 GCF_017744175.1 Thalassotalea sp. G20_0
AGCCAGATCAGAAACCATCTTGAAGATGTCAGTAATACCCTTCGGATATACAGGAAGCTGGGCTCGTGAGTCTTGCTTCAGTTGGGGGGAAGCCCGGGGCTGTGGTACTGGGAGCGTCAGCAGGGGGACTGAATGCCCTTGGGTACCTCTTCAGTGAGTTTGGAGAGGACTTCCCATTGCCCATACTGGTCACCAAACATGTAGGGTTGAACGATGATAGCGGTATGCTCCGTATCCTTGCCCGGCAGAGCGCATTGCCGCTCAAATTGGCGACAGATAAACACCGAATACAGCCCGGAACGATTTATCTTGCCCCTGCTGGCTATCATATGCTGGTAGAGGAACCGAATCTTATCAGCCTGAACCTTGAGGCTCCTGTTGCTCATTCCCGTCCATCGATTGATGTGTTATTCCAGTCAGCCGCCAGAATCTATGGAACTGAACTGGTTGCCGTGGTTTTAACTGGTGCGAACCGGGATGGTGCCGATGGTATTCGGGCAGTGAAAAGT
>NZ_JAGHQV010000551.1:0-509 GCF_017744175.1 Thalassotalea sp. G20_0
CAAAAAAGCCTTGTCATCAGCAGCGCTTTTGGTCAGCCCGGTTTTTCTGGCTTGGGTCAACCATTCTCCATACAGCTTCAAACTGCCAGAGAAAACAAGCTCACAGTGTGCGAAAAAACCATTAATTAGCTGGCGTTGATGGTCATTATGATCGTTAAACTCAAAGTAGAATGGATCATAAACCGACGTTGTAAACAGGTGCTGCAGTTGTTTAGATATTGTTGTGTAAAGGTCTTCTGCAACAGCAGATAATGGCGTTAGTAAGCTCTGTCTGAGAAACAGTTTGATTACTGTCATCTGGCAGCCATGTGCCCGTCGACAACTATTTTTCTGCTCAGCCCACCCCTCTTCAATAGCCAATGCCAGAAAACAGGTCAGTGAATCAAGCGTGTAAGGCACTTCAAGTTTTTCAGCAGTTCTGGCCCTTAATGTCTTTCTTCTGACAGCGCTATTTTCATCACTGAAGAGTTTGCCCCTGTACATTGAGGGCAGCTGTAACAGGATATGAT
>NZ_JAGHQV010000552.1:0-507 GCF_017744175.1 Thalassotalea sp. G20_0
TATCCACAAGTTTCGCCACGGCCCACAGCAGGTTGGCGACTTCCTGCGGGTTGAAGTGGTCTTTCTCTTCTTTTGATTCGGCTTTGGTTTTCACATGGGGCAACAGTGCGGCCACGACCTCATTGAGCTTCGGTGTGTTCTCCAGGTCAACCAGTTTCACCAGCGCCCACAGCAGGTTGGCGACTCCCTGTGAATTGAAGTGGTCTTTCTCTTCTTTTGATTCGGCTTTGCTCTTCACATGAGGCAGCAGGGTGGTCACAGTCTCTTTGAGTTTCGGTGTCTTCTCCAGCTCCAGCCCGTTGTCCACCAGTTTCGCCACAGCCCACAACAGGTTGGCGATATGCTGAGGAATAAAGTGGTCTTTCTCTTCTTTTGATTCGGCTTTGGTTGTCACATGAGGCAGCAGGGTGGTGACAGTCTCTTTGAGTTTCGGTGTCTTCTCCAGCTCCAACCCGTTATCCACCAGTTTCGCCACGGCCCACAGCAGGTTGGCGGTAGCTTGAGCGT
>NZ_JAGHQV010000553.1:0-503 GCF_017744175.1 Thalassotalea sp. G20_0
TTCCCAGGTTGATTGAGCGCCCCATTGTGGTCAATGGCGAAAAAGCCAGAATTGGCCGCCCCCCTGAGTCCGTGCTTGAGATTCTTGACAGATAGCCAAAAGAATAACAGTTATACTTGGCGAAAGGACACAGGCATGTTCATAGCGGTTTATGAATTTGAGATTAAAGAAGGTACAGAGACTGAGTTTCGCAAAGCATGGCTGGAAGTGACAAAAGCCATCTACCAGAATTGCGGCAGCTTTGGCTCAAGACTACACACTTCAGATAACCCAAACATTCTGGTCGGTTATGCTCAATGGCCAGATCGCCAACAATGGGAAAAGGATCATAAGCTGACCGATGCTCTATATCTTCAGGCTCGCCAAAGAATGAAATATTGTCTTGTTCAATTAAAGACCGTATACCAGCTGGAAGTGAGTGATGACTACTTGCAGGCACCTCCAGCAACATAAGCTTGATCACTTTCCCATCGGCCCCTTAACCAGAGTTGTACACCAAGAAC
>NZ_JAGHQV010000554.1:0-501 GCF_017744175.1 Thalassotalea sp. G20_0
GACAAATCTCCACCGGTTACAGGGCACTTACCAGTCTCCCGACGGTTACTGGTAATGCGAATAGCATGAAACATTGTAAATTCATCGAAGATATGCCCGTAAGGAGTTTTCCAGGGTTGTTTAATTAATATCAATTGTACCGGATCAATCATATTTTTAGCCGTACTGTGCTCAATATTGGTTAGGGTGGAAATAATATCCGTCATAATGGATATTTTTTTCATCCGTATCTGTGCGGCATTGCCGACTTTTTGTTTGTTGTCTTCAAGCAGGCCCATAAACAGTACTTTACTATCCTCACTCAGATTTTCATTGATTGTGTTAATGATTCTGGTGTCTATTTCAGATATTCGCTGTTCTACTTCTGCTTCCTGAAGCACAGGAGGTCTATGCAGTAAATCTATTAATGTTGATGAGTAATACTTCTGTTGACATTTTTTAAAGTGGTCGTACAAGCACCCTGCGTGCTTATCATCCATATAATTGCTGACACTGAATGTT
>NZ_JAGHQV010000555.1:0-500 GCF_017744175.1 Thalassotalea sp. G20_0
CCGGGGTGCAGTGGTATCTTATAAAAACTCTCTAGTGCACCTGGTATGTTCGCTTTTAGCTGCTCCAGAGTTTTACCAGTAACCGTTATCACACCGGTTTGTATATCCTGAACTGTGAGCCTGAAGAGATCGTCGCTATAGCTAAAAGCGAAGTAACAGATATGATCAGCAGTAGGGCTAACCCCAAACTGGACCAATTCAGTACCAAGGCTGTCAACAGGAACCTGGTCAAGCAGTTTCTGGGTCAGCTCACTTATTGAATTGAATTTGTTCGATATGATTTCAAGCTGGTCTAATACTGCATCCCTCACTATTTCTGCTGTTTTGTAGGCTTGGGTAATATATAAGCTGTCAGCATTCAGCCCCAATGAAGCTGGATGATTCTTTGGTGTCAATTTATCATTGAGATATAAAAAATCCTGCAAGGTCATTCTGATCTGGATTGGGAACCGAGTATAACCGGTACCAAACAATATTGACTGTGCCAGACTAGTCAATGA
>NZ_JAGHQV010000055.1:0-29979 GCF_017744175.1 Thalassotalea sp. G20_0
TGCGCTGCGCACCTGAACCAGGCAAGGGATTTGCTGCTGCAGAGCATCATCCGAAAAACAGGTATTCAATACCAGCAGCTACCGGATCCGGAAAACTTTGAGGTGGATGTATTGAACATTGCGGAACAGGTCACCACGAGCCTGTCCCCCATTGAGATCACTGAATGGTTGTTCGGTATTGTCTGTCAGGCCAGAAGCCTCGGGCATGTTTTCAGCACGTTCAGGCTGTTGTATCCCGGAAGTGAAAATATTGCCTCCCTCAACCGGGGCTGGTTCTCACTAAAGCGCCTCTATCGAACACCTTGAGGCTCCGGGGCATATTGATGGTAAAAACCGGGAACTTAACCACACACTGGTTGTCTGAAAGCGGGTTATGAACAACCGAAATTACTATCTATGCTGACCTCTGGCTCTGCGTCACCATTACTTTCATCCTGTACACAGATCGTTGCTAATAGCACCGACTGTTGCCGCACAACAAGCTTTAATGATCGAGAAGTTTCCGCGACACAGCCTGGCCTGCATATAGGTGCGGATCACCGTTCCGTGATCAAATCACTGGTTGACTACCGGGTGTGCTCATTAGCCGGGGAAGCGCTGCAGGCCGATGCTGGCCTGATGCGTAATGCCGCAGGCTTTGCCTTGCGCCAGATGCTCGGTGCCCCCGACGTTGTCAGGCTATGGCCTGGCTTAAAAGAGAGTCTGGTACTTTTGTCAGCGTTACCCACTATGGCTGCCAGGAACCTCAATTGCTCAATGGACTCTTCGCCCTGTGACCTGAACTCCTCCTTGCCTACCTGTTTTCCTAAAGATATGGAATGTACCGGTGAACGCGTTTGCCGTGATGGGACGGATGAAAAATCCTGCAATACGACCAGGTGCGAACAATTAGGGCGTCCCTTTCTTTGTGACAACAGTACATGCATTCCAGCCCACTGGGTATGCGATGGCACCATCTTCTGCCATGATCAATCCGATGAGGACGCCTGTGGCCTGTCGCCGGAAATAATTGCAGCAATCACTACTGCAACAGTGGCCGTTGGGTTCACCGTTGTTTACGGTACCTGTGTCTATAAAAGTTTCAAGGCGCTCAGGCATGGCAACAGTGAGGCAACAACCTGTCAGCTACTGACTATGGCACTGAAAAAGCCAGGGTATTTTCGACAATACCAGCAGGCCGTTGACCACAGGGCGGCCCAAATTGAACTGCCAACTATGACCGGACAGAGAACCCGACAGTTTCAGGAGCAAGCGTCGACCGAACCGCGGGCCGGCCAATCTCAGGAGTCAACAGCCACCACCCTGGAAAGGCAAAAATCGCTGTGGGTCTGAACGGCTGGCAGGAGCTGTGCCTTGCCACCCGGACAGCCTGTGCCATGCCCGTGGAGCCATAAAAACCATGTGAACCTGGCTGTTATCGGATGGTCAAAAGATCACTCAAAAATCCACCCTATCCAGGTCCTCACACTTATGCAGCCGATATCCCAGCTTCCATCATCCCCGACCAACCCACAGACTGTTGCCCGGGATACTGTTTGTTGCAGTTGTGGCAGTTTTATGAACAGAACCGCTGATGGCAGAACCGTCTCGACGGTACCGGCCAGTCCATTGGTATACCCGGGTAACAAGACCCGGGGATACACCCTGTCTGATTACCGGATCTGCCAGTTCACTCAAGGAGCCATTCAGCTCGGCAATAGCCTGATACGCAATCTGGCAGGTTTTGCCTTTCAGCAAATAATGGATTCACCGGAGATTGGTCTCGTCTGTCCGGGGTTAAAAGAGAGCCTGGTGGTGTTGTCTGCATTACCTGCGCTGGTCACGGCTAATCAGGCATGTCTCGATGGAGAAGTGCGGTGCAGCGATAAATGCATCCAGAAAAATCGGGTGTGTGACGTCATATTCGATTGCACTGATAAGTCAAACGAAGGGACATATTGCTCTGAAAGGCTGAGCCAATGCAAAGAGAATAAGCAGGATAACTTTATTTGCAACAATACCAAACAGTGTATTCCTATCAATTGGACTTGTGACTCACTGGACGATTGCGCGGATGGTTCCGATGAAGCCGAAGCGTTGTGTGATTCTGTACCCTCGTCCCCCGTGCGGCCAATGCCCATTTTTTTCGCGATGTTTGGAGGGCTGTGCTGTGCTTTGTTAGTGAGCAAATACTGTAGAGCTGTTTATCTGAGCGTTAAGGCTTTGCGGACCACCAACCCTGAAGCCTCAACCTGTCGTCTTTTACAAATGGCCTCAGTAAAGCCGTTTTATTACCGATTTCCCCACCAGCCTGTTCCGATTGATACACGCCAGGATGATATTACGCCATCAGCCTCAGAGCGCCCTGGACAACGGCCGGAGGCTCAGCGGGCGGTTCACCCGCAGGCAATGCATTTGCCCGCCGTCAACCAGCAGGCAGCTGAATTGCCTACCTACCAGCAGGCAACGGAGCTACCTACCTACCAGCAGGCAACTGAGTTATCTACCTTCCGGCAGGCAGCTGAGCTACCTACCTACCAGCAGGCAATTGAGTTATCTACCTTCCAGCAGGCATCTGAGCCACCTACCTACCAGCAGGCAACCCGGGGGCTCCCAACCTATAGAGAGGCCATTGACGAGACTTTGGTTTGACCGGCGGGAAAACCATGCCATACCAATGTGGGCAGGCTCCTGGATATGAACTCCAGTTGATTTCAGCCGATGATGAATACAGGAATCAAAAATCACAGGATATAAACATGCCACCAGGGATTGAAGGCCAAAGACCGGTTGGGGGTAATACCTCAAGCAGTGAAGGTGGTGCAGTAAAGCCAACGGAAGAAAGCAGTAACGCCACATACCGGGGGACACGGGTTTCCAAGGTTAGTAAAGTCGCTAAAAAGAGTCAGGTATCTCAAGATGAGTTGAGTGATAAAACTGACACGCTGATTGAAAATAGAGATATCAAAAAACAAGATAGCAGCACTGGCGCGTCAGGTCCTTATAGTTCTGCCAGAATGCGCAGACGGGCAAAGCAACGTGAGGCAGAAGAGGCTATGAAAAAAGACCTCTCTGCTGCGGATAGCAAACATCAAGACAGGAAGATAAGCGAAGAACTCCCCGATGTTGCTGAGGATTCGGGTATCAGTGAGGATGAAAGTATTGATAGCCCGCCTCACTCTCCCAAAGCCAGCAATCGGGAGCGAGAGTACGATAGCGGTATTGAGGATGACGCAAGCTCGTTGACTGGCCGGGCCATTCAAGCGATAGAGCCTGGTCCCACAGCCGAAACCGGGGCGCATGCTCCAGATCTGCAACAAGAGCGCCCACTACCGGCACGACCTGAAAGTACCAGCCCCCTGAAAAAGGTATCTAAAAAAAGGAAACGACAAAGGCAAAAAACGGGCATTGATAAAGGCGGTGCCAATCAACGGTCGAACTCTGACCCTGGTTCCAGGCTGCCAAATCATGATGAGTTGCTTGCTGGCTGTCAGCGCCTGGCTAAATCAGTAAAAAAACTGGATGAATATAAAGGCAGAAGGGAAAGTGAGCATTTAGAAGAGCTTGACAGGCTTGAGGCGGTGTATGCCGAAAATACCCATGATGATGATCGTAAAATTGCACATTATCTGGTGAGTGGCAAGGCCGCCATGGGGATTTCAAAGGGAAAAAAGAGACTGCAACAGGAACTGAAAGAGAAACCCTGGAAAGAAGGCGTGGAGTCGGTAAAGCTGGGAGCGGGTAAGATTATTCAGGAAATGGTAGACCGGGCTATTCACCAGAAAAGACCGCTTCACCCGGTACGACGAAAGCAAAAATCACCGGAAACGGAACCTGTAAAAGATGTTGTAATGGATCCTGTCATGGCAAAGGTTGAAGGAGATTTCAACGGTACTGATGAGCTGGTGAAAAGCCTTAAGTCTGAAGTGTCGTTATCCACCGCCAGCCAATATGCTGCCGCAAAAAAATTGTTTGTGGAAGAACTGGAAAGGGCCCAGTGGGCAAAGGAGGCAATGGAGGAAACCCATGCTTTACAGAAGCAGATCCAGACATTAAAGGCCACTTTGTTTGAGGAACTGAGTATTCTGGGACATAACGGCAGTGAGCCATTGGTTGATCCATACATTAACGACAGTGCGTATGTTTCTGCGCTTGAAGCAGCCGTTGAAACAATAGGTATGGGGTCTTCTGCAGCACAGGAACACCTGGAAAAACACCCGGCACTGCAAAAACATCTGGAAAAAGTGGGTTATCAGGAAGATCGGGATTCTTCAGAATATCTGGAGTATCTGGACAAGCTGGATGATATGGAGCATCTCAATGACAGGGAGTATCTGCAAACGCTGAAATACCTGAAAGATCCGCAGTTTGTGCGTGGTTTCCGTAAAGAATTAAGGCTTGAATGGCTGGCAAAACATCTCTCACAAACATTTCGACGTTATTCAAATGCAACGAAAGGGCATCCGAACTTCAAAACAAATATGAAGGGCTTGCTGGATACGCTCAATGCCCGGGAACAGAATGTTGGTAACAAGCTTAAAGAATTGGCAAAGCATTATGAACAGCAGTGTAAAGATTTAAGGGATGACAGAAAACATTTAAATAAAGTGATGGAAGCTTACGAGGAAAATGGTAGCGATGGTGTTGATGTACTCAAACACAGAAAAGTGTTAGCCAGGGCCGAAACGCTCAAAGAATCGATGAAGCCGGTACATGATCAGATCAAGCTGGTCACCAGTTATGAAGATCCGGAGATGCAATGTGCCTATCTGCAGAAGCAGTGTAACGACCTGGATAAGCAACATGCCTCTGTTCAGAAATCGATTCAGGAATGCCAGAAAAAGCTTGATAAAGCTGAGAGTAAAAATAAAGGCAAAAGTAAAAATAAAAGCAAACCTCTTGAGGATGTTCAGAATAAAATGAATGACCTGAAAAGAGAGTCTGCTGACATTGCCAGGCAATCTGATGCACTAAAACAGGAGTATATGGATTTTAATAAAGCGTTAAACATGTATTATAAAATTCAATTCGATATGGATATTAAGCTGGTTAACCAATATTCAGATCCCAAAGGGCAGTGTGCCGACATGAAGGTGCAATATACCGCTATGGATAAGCAGCATGCTTCTAATCAAAAATCCATTAAAAAGTGTCAGAAAAAGCTTGATAAAGCCACAAGCAAAGGCGGTGATCTGGAGGATATTCAGAATGAGATGGGTAGTCTTGAACGTCAGTCTGCTGAACTTGAAACCCAGTCTGCTGATTTGAAAAGCAAGCATGCAGCACTTAGTCAAGCGTTAAAAAGATTGGATACAATTCAAATGGGTTTGAATAATGAAAAACAATCGGACAACGATGGTGATGAATAATGTCTCGCACGCCTCGTGGGATGAAAGAAGCCATCATCCGGGATGTTATGTCGTCTGATGATCGTTATCAGGGATGGTTCGCTGGTCAAACCATTCCCTGATGTTCAGTACGTTACAGGCCCGGCGCTACAAAGTGAGGACTTATTCCCGTGCTGGCAATGACTTCCATAATATCCTCATTCTGGTAAACCCCGCACTGCAGCAGCAATGTTTTGAATCCCATGGCATTGCCTCCCAGAATATCGGTATAAAGGGTATCCCCGACCATCAGGACTCTGGATGGGTTGGTAATCTGATGTTGCTTGATAGCCATTGAAAAAATGACAGGATCGGGCTTGCCGAACAGCACAGGTTTTGCCTTTTGAATGGTTTGCTCTACCAGGTCAGCGATAAAGTAACCCGGTGTTGCGGTGACATGGTCACCATGGGGTGCGCCGATGTCCGGGTTGCCGACCAGCAGTTCAAACTGACGCCCATTGGCCGTAGTGACCATGTTTTCCTGCATTTTTGCCGTCCAGCCTGCACCGGTCAGAAACAGCAGGGTATCAATATTTTCCGGAATCTCGCCATTACAGCCATTCAGCCGGACCATGCCTTCCAGCAGATGGTTGGAAGGGTGCTCCAATGGTGCAATAACGCCAATACGGTTACGGTTCGTGAGCCCTTGCAGGTACTGTTCAGTGATATCCAGACTGGTCAGTACTTCATCTGCGGTGAAATCAAACCCCCGGGATTGATACTTTTCTGCGGCAACGGATCGGTTGGTCAGGGTGTCGTTGGAAACAACGCAGAATGGGATATTGTTTGCCCTTAGCTGCTGAATTGCCTCAGCGGCACCTTCAATGGGCGTGCTACCCCGGCAGAGGACACCGAAGGAGTCCAGCAGGATCAGGTCAAATTGCGCCATGATATCTGCCAGTCTATCAATAAACACCGGGGCAGACTGCGGGTTGGCAATGGCTGGATACCAGTCAGGATGACGGGCGTATATCTCGTTCAAAGAGTCGGGAGAAAGAACAATCATAGAGCGTTGCCTGATGCTGAAAATGAACGTCATTCAATGCACCTGATTATATCAGATGTCCGACAGGCAAATATCTATAAAGCCTTCCATACAAGCAGGATATTTTTTTTGTGCTAATTTGAAATGTTCTTTCTTTAGCCCTTGAGGTGTTTGGTTGTGAGGCTGAATTGCATTGTTAAAGCCCTTTGTTTTCTGTTGCTTGCCGTCTCGATATATGGCAATACGGCCGGTCCGCTAATGACGCAGTCTTTGCCGGTATATTCAGAAGATCAGGGCGTCAGGGATTCGATCATCAAAATCTATACCTCATTCAACCAATATGACCACCAGAATCCATGGAGCAACGTTGGCCCAAGGCAGAAGTATGGTTCCGGTGCCATTATCCAGTTGCCAGACAGTGACCAGAGGGTTGTTCTGACCAACAGCCATGTAGTCAGTGCCCATACCTATATTGAAGGCAGGAAAAATGGTCAGACGGACCGTTATAAACTCAGGCCCCTGTGGGTTTCCCACGAGTTGGACCTGGCCTTGCTGGTCCCCTTCCATGACCATGAGAATGCGCTGTTTTTCAGCGGTACCACCCCTATTCCCCTGGGTAAGCTGCCCCCTCTGCAAACGGATTTGATGCTGCTTGGCTATCCCATTGGTGGCGATACGATCAGTGCAACCAAGGGGGTTCTGTCCCGTCTGGAATATCAACCTTACAGTAATTCCGGCTTCTCATTTCTGGCCGGGCAAATTGATGCCGCCAGTAACCCGGGCAACAGTGGCGGCCCTGCCGTGGTTAATGGCGAGATCATTGGAGTGTTAATGCAGGGGTACAGTCCTTTCGAAGCCAGTAATATCGCCCATATTGTGCCGGTAAATATCATAAGACACTTTTTACAGGACATTGCTGACGGGCATTACAGTGGGATTCCCAGCCTTGGGATTGAAACGGAAGAGCTTGAAAATGGCTTTTTTAAAACCGTCTATGGGGTAAAAGAAAACAACGGCGTTCTGGTTCGCCATGTCATACCGGGTTCTGCGGCTGACGGTGTGCTGCAGCCGGATGATGTTATCCTGGAGCTGGATGGGTATGCCGTTGGCCATGATAAAACCATTGTGTTCCGGGGCAGTGAGCGGGTTTCCATGGATTATGTGGTGCACTCACGGCAGGTTGGAGAGGAGCTTGGCGTTCGGGTTATTCGTGACAAACAGGTGCTGGATCTGACGGTTACGCTTTCTCAGCCGGTCAATAATGATTTGTTGCTCGGCTTTGATGGTCAGTCTGCTCCTTCATACTTTATCTATCAGGGACTGGTGTTTACCAAAGTGACCCGGGAGCTGCTGATGGGGGCTGGACATGACCTGATTTCCTATGCAGGCCTGACGCCGGTATTGCTCAATAATTTCCGGTTTGCCAATGAAGATGAAGTGGTTGTCATTCTGAAAGTCTTGCCCCATGAGGCCAACCGGGGTTATCACAATATCTTTCTGAGAAGGGTTGACAGTGTTGGCTCGGAAAAAGTCAGAAACCTCAGGCAGCTGGTCAACCTGATCGAATCGACAGAGGAGGATTTTCTGGAACTCAACACCGGCTACAGGGGGTTGGAGAAAATTGTCTTGAATACTCACCTGGCAGATATCGTTAATGGGGAGGTCATGTTGCTTAACGGTATTCAGCATGATCGCTCTAAAAACTTCCGGACAAAAAATGCAGAGCTGCAGATGGTAATACCTGCAAAGGAATGTTTAACATTTTATCGCCTGCCTGAATGATTCAGCTGCTTCAGTATATCAGTACACATTTTGGTCAGCCCATTCATTAACGATATCAGTGGAAATGTCGAGAAATCGGCTCCAAGGATTAACCGGCCATAAATATCATAAAAATTCGCGTGACGTGTGCAGGTATAAGCGTCATCAGGGTAGAGCGCTTCGCTGAGGTGCTGATCGTTTATGTGGTTCATATAGCAGTCAGTCGGGTCATACTCACCCAGAGGGAGCTGGGCAAACCCGGGTGCATCCGGCTGCAATGCGGTCCAGTAGAGAATTTCCTGCGCGACCCGGACAAGCCAGGCCTGATACTCGTTATCGTCCCGTCCAAGGAGAAACCGTAGGCTGATCGGCGTGGCTGCTGCGGGCATAAGCCCCAACAAAAACTGGTTGCAGGCCAATTCAACAAATGCGGCTGTTTCGTTAAGTGCCTGAGGGTTTTTGTAGTGATAGCCGGCAAAGCCCTGACGTAAGCGTGACCTTACCAGTACCGCCGACACAATGATTTCGCAGATACTGTTGGCCAGGGCAATGCGTTGTGAGACCTTGGGCATATAACAGGTTTCAAGCGTGTCTTTCTGCCGTAAACAGCTGTGGATATGGCCAAAGGTTTCATAATCACCCAGGTCACGCATGCCACAGTGACCAAAATCAATCTTTTCGGTGGCCTGAGTGTTCCATGCTGTTAATTTGCCAGCGTGTAAATTGTCAGTGATCAGATTCATGGCCGAATGCAAGGCGACCCAGCCCCGGCCGTCCTCAGTGTTGTGCAGGCACTGCAGCATACTGGTCGGCACCAAACCCATGCTGGTCATGTAACCCGCATCATGACAGGCCCTGAGGATGCCCTCCTCCGGGCGCTTCCAGGGGCAGTCCTCTGCTGTGTCTGGCGAATGGGCATACCGGGCATAGGCAACGGGTGCTGTGTAGCAAAAGACATTGATGTATCGCTGGCCATGGCTTTCGGTGATCTCCACCGGGTCATCAAACTGGTTAATCAGGTACTCCAGGTCTTTGCCCAGGGGGAGCTGCATAAAGTCGCGGTATTTTGGTAGCACACTGTTAAATTTACCTGCCAGCTCGGAAGTATTGGCGATGACTTGATAAAGCAGGCCTTCCCTGGCCAGCGTCTCAAGGGGTTCCCCGGCTCTCTGGAATTTAAAATAGGTGGCCTGGCCACCGGCTTGCAGACATTGCATCGTCCGCCCACCGACCATCCGGATTGCTGATTTGTTTGCCTGGCCAAGTTCTTCGGGGACATCCTTCAGCCCGAACGATGACGGCATATTTTCAGCGATATACCGGTTGACGTGCTCCCCATCAACGGCATTGGGCAGCGCAAATCCGGTAACCTGGTGAGCGGTTGAAATCAGGGGTATCAAAAATAGATTGGTACATGAGATCGGTAAAGGAGACTGCTGGCTGATCAGTGGTGCCGCCAGGACCCTGTCTGGAAAGGTATAAGTCGGGGCATCTAATGATTCAATGAAGCTTATTTTGTCTTCCAGTGAAATCTCGGGACAGGTTAAAAACTGCAACTGAACATCCGTTGGTACATAGGGTAATTTATTAAGCTTGATCAATCTGAATAACAGGGTTTTCTCCTTCGAATATGAAGGTTGTTTAACGATCTTTTTGGTAACGGCTGCCATGAGACAACGCTCATTGAAACTCAGGTGTTCCTGGGAAACATGTTGGAATGCCGACAGGTTATTTTTTAACGCCGCATCAAGGATTGCTCCCTTTCTAATGTCGATGGGTACATATCGCAGCGCTTCGGGAGACAGGCTAACGGCCAGGGCATACAGCTCAGACGCCTTATCATCACCTACCCACTTTGAAAGATTGTCAACTGCAGCGAACTTAAGAGGGTTGGCCCTATGCTCTTTGCTGGTAATGACTGATTTGAGGAAATGATCAGTAATATATTGTTCTGGAATAGCATCCAATACTGAGTATCCACTGGTACAGGCAGTACGGTATATTTCCGTTCGTTGTGTTTCCGTTAGAAATTTGGGAAGCGTCTTGGATAATTTTCCACCTTTAGCAGCTGCCAGATACATATCGAATGTTTTGACGGCTTCCGGAATGAATTCGAGGGCTCTGGCATTATTATCAACAGCCAGTTGGCATAATTCGGCGGTCTTCAGTTGTTCAGGAACATACTCTAATGCTAATCCATTACGTCGACAGGCTACCTCACAAAGTTCTGCTGTTTTTCTATGGTCCGGGTAAAATTTCAGGGCCCCGGTGTGTTCGATGGCAATGGTTAATAATCGGTCACTAACGGGCTTGTTCTCCGGGTAATAATTCAGCGCAACGTGGGATTTTCTGCAGGCCATTTCAAAGTGTGCATCAGTTCTTGCTGTTTCGGGAATGTATTTAATGGCTCCATTATATTTTTCAAGGAGGAAGTCAAAAAAACCATCGTTCAGCCATTGTTTGATTATCTCACCAGGTACATTACTAATGGCATCAAACACATTAATGACCAAAGCTCGATACAACTCGTTGGTTTTCATACTGTCGGGTATGTGCTGTATATTCGAATAAGGCGCTTTTACAAATGCCTGTATACACATTTCTGGTGTTAACTTTTCCAAGGGTACTTCACTAAAATAACCAGGATCCTTTTTGATTTTTAAAAAGTAATCTTCACTATCAAGCTGATCCGGCCTGGCCCCGGGCGGTAACTCCCCGAAGTATTTGATAAATGTTTTATAGTCACTGACGGGCAATGGCTGCTGTTTGTCCGTGCATTCGGCAACTGTTTGCAGCAACGCTTTTAATTCATCACCAAGATTGCCTTGTGGCAGGTCATGGGTGGCACCGCGGCAGGCTTGCACACGGGACCATGCCATAGGGGGGGCTGTATTGGCAGAAGGATAAGGCGTATTTTCGACGGATAAGTCGCTCTGTACACAAGCCCCTGAAGCCTCTCTAACAATGTGTTTGCGCCAGAGTTGACCTGATGAATTCCCGAATTGATCCATCAGCTGGGGTTGATGTTCCCGAGTTTCTTTCGGGTTTTGATCAATAGTGGGAGATGGGCTCCCTGAAATATTCATTTTCTGACAACCCTGTAATAATACGCTTTCTGTTAATAGGTTATTGAAATAAATTATGACCACAAAGTTAGCAAAAAATTCCAGAAATCATAGTTGCATCTGGAAATAGCGAGTGAAAAACAAGGGGCAGCCGGAAACACGGACACCACCATCTTCCTCATCCTTAAGGCGCTGGCTTTCATAGCTTTTTACATCGCCATTATATAAAGTGCAGCCAGGCGTTGTTATGCATACACAGGCACCTGGGAGGCTGACCGAGAATAGACTGCCCTACTGCGGTGGCAGCAAATTGGTCTAAAAAGTCGGAAATTTTTAGCAAATAGAACCACTATTCACTAAAAATTTCCGACTTTTTATCCTCAATTTTCTGCCATCCTCGCTACGGGCGCTATTCTCGGTCAACCTCCTAGTTCCCATGGTCCCCGTGGGAATACATACCCGGCGTCTGTTGTTCTCCATTAACTCTCATGATTCCGGGTATAAACAGATTTTTTCATAACCGGCAGACTCTGGTATGCACTCCCACGGGAAGCATGGGAACGAGGGGTGAGGCTGTATGAGTAGCAGGGAAATTCAGCAGGTAGCTATTCTCAGCAAGTCTCTCAGGGAAGCGCCGCCCCTTTAAGATAGCAAGGGGAGCACCGGCAAATTCAGGCCATTTTAGCTATATCTTCAGGCAGTGGTGTCAAGCTTTTAAGCAGCGTATCAGCAGCACTCTGGGCGGCTGCGCCACTTTTATAGTGTCCTCGAACCATGGCATCACTGCGCTCTAGTGCCAATGCCACGGCAGTGTTATCTGAAAGATCGGGATCGTCTTTCTGCGCCTGTGTTTTCAGCGACAAAACCTGGGCAGCTTTCAGGTATGACTTCAGGTTTTCCTGTGAGGAGGGCGTGATGATTGCAGCCAGCACCAGTGCCTCTGTGCTCATTTCTGATACCGGGCGGGATAATGCCTGTATTACCTTTTCCATCTTATCTTCCGGGATTTTGCCTGCTAATACAGTGGACAGTTGATCATTCTTGACAAAATGTCTTTCCAGTTTGCCGGATTTAAGCAGAAATTCACCCCCTGCCTTGGTAAAAAGGAAGTGGTTAGGGGATTTGCAATAAATGGCAAAATAGGCCAGTTCCTCTGCCGTTCCAAACTTTAGCTCCGTGATGAAATTCGGGAGTGGGCCTATATCGGCACCCGATGTCATCTGGTTCTTCAGGAGGATCAGTGCATCTTTAACGGACTGTCTCAGGTCTTCCGGAAACCATTCTTCGACATGCTGTTCTACAAAACCCTGCCGTTCAATGCCCATAGTAAAGGAACCGGAACGCTCGTTGTTGTCTTTTCTTGAGATTGACCCCAGATCTTTTTCCAGATTTTCCAGAAGGTGTTCTTCGTTTTGTATGCCTTCTGAGTCACCCCCTTTTTTTATAAAGGCGGAAATTTGATTTTGCAGACTTACGACTTGTTGGAGTATTTCAATGCCTCCCTGGTCGGCAAGATTGCACTGGGCCAGGGCAATGGACAGGAAATTCTCTTTATTCTCCCTGTCGCTTTCACTGTCGCGAAAAATGCCAAAACGGTCCACCAGTGCTTCGGTGAGTGCCTGTTGCGCCTCAGGGCTCTTGGATAACTCACTTTTTGCCAGGCTTAACCGATCGGCAAAAGAGTCCTGAAGCTGTTTTAGTTCCGGGGGGACGGGGGGTTGTGAAGTTTGAACGTCGCTTGCGGTGCTGAGCTCAGGTGTAATTGGGCTTGCGGGGATTTGGGTGGATTGTGGAATCATCGCAGGTGCTCCTTGAATTTATTGTGTAAATTGGTGTGTAGGTATATTCGCATTCATGGCAATGCCTTATTTACGACCGGCCAGATACCGATAAGTTCCACAAAAAAAGAAGCCTCGTAAAGATTCCGATTGTTTAGAGCGCCGGAGGGAGCGCAAAAGGATACTCCATCAGGATCCTGCCTGTGTAAAGCGCGAAAGGGAGCATTAGAGAGAACGCTACCAGAATGCTCCCTGATGCAGAGGCAAGGAGCCTATATAAACACTTATAATCCATTCCCCGCTAACCACACAACAGATGGCTATTTTCTCTACTGCCAATTGGCAAACAGCTGTAATAGAATATGAACGACAGAATAATGACAATAAAGTGTTAGGGAGTATGAGCCATGTCAGATCAGCAGAAGCATATACTGATCGAACAGCAGGAGGGTATCCTGACGATACGCTTCAACCGCACTGAGAAAAAGAATGCGCTGACCTCTGCGATGTACGCAGCCATTCTTGACGCACTGATCGGTGCTGATCAGGATGACAGTGTTAAAGTGATTCTCTTTGCTGCCCAGCCTGATATGTTTACTGCTGGCAATGACCTTAAGGACTTTCTGACCCGGGACACCTCTGAAGAACCGGCAGCCATAAAAATGCTGCGCCAGCTCGCGGTACAGAAAAAGCCGATAGTGGCAGCAGCCAGCGGTATTGCGGTGGGTATCGGCGTGACGTTATTGCTCCATTGTGATTTGGTTTATGTGGGGGAAAACACCCGGCTGCGTTTGCCTTTTGTGAATCTCGCTGTGGTGCCGGAAGCTGCCTCCAGTTTGCTGTTGCCGGATATTATGGGACGACAGCGGGCTTCAGAATTGCTGATGCTGGGTGATTTCTTTGATGCCCGACGTGCCCATGAATATGGCATTGCCAATGCGGTAATAGCCAATGAAGAAGTCTTTGAATTTGCCCTGGCAAAAGCTAAAGAACTGGCAGCAAAGCCCCGTGAAGCACTGTTGCTGACCAAACAGCTGATTACCCGGAACCGTCGCAGCGATGTTCAACAACGCATTGATGATGAAGCGATCATCTTTGCTGAGCGAATGGTGTCCGAAGAAGCCCGACAGGTAATGGCGGCCTTTTTTTCCGGTAAGTCTTAGTCAGGTATACTGAGACAGTATGGTTATGGTTCTCACCTGATAAGGATTCTGGTTGCCATGGTATCGCCACTGGTAGCCAGCAGTGCGGGAGCTGCCAGTCATCAACATTTTACCTACTGCAGGTTAACTGCGCAGCCATTTTGAGCAGCAGGATTTTCATTGGAATGCTCCGCAATACCCGATGACTCAGAATAGTCCTGCTATTATAACAAGCGAAATTTTTAATTCCCAAATGGTATGGCTCCTCATTCTATCTTGATCAAACGTCCAAAATAGCTATCAGGAATGCAGTATCAATAATTTCAAAGTGAACTAATAGAAAAATAGTTTATCTAAAATATGTTCTTACTGATAAAATTTCAGGAGCCTTAGTGTTTTGCCTGTTGATTCAACTATTAAGCCAATGACGGTGTTGGAAAAGTCGGTTCTGGCGAATGACACCTTATTAATTCGTGATATTAAAAGATCCAAATCACGCTATGTGATTGATGGTTTGTCGCATGTTGTTTTGCGACTCCCCAATAGAGTTCGGGATCCACTGTTGCCCCCTTTGCCTTTATTAAAGTTAGAACAACGGCACAGTGTAGGACGAATAACGTATACCGATAATCCTAAACACCATTCGTTATCTATTGATCGAGTAATGACCTTGCTTCTGGATCAAAATGATAATGCTGAATTTAAATGTTATCTTGAACCAATGATGGCTGATAATGTTGATTTACCAACAACGGAAGTTAATGGAGAGTCAGAGTGTCTGGATGCTTCTTCTGTTGTCACTGTGCTTGATGGAGTGTCTGCTCATTCCAATGTAAACGAGGTACGATGCTTAACCAGCCAGAAACTGAAGAAGGGCAGCTATCTTGGGGTTTATCATCCCTGTTTAGCAAATCATAACAAGACGAATCTTCATTACAGGGAGGGGCAATTCATCACATTATCACCCGGTGAAGGTGTGATATTGGAGTATAAATCCTCTGATGCGGGTTTACCATACTGGGAAATAGTGGCTACCTATCATAATATAGATCTAACGGTTCAGATGAACCCTCTGCTTCAGGAGAGACTTGACTTTAAAGATAAAGATATAGCGATGAGTAATGGACAATACCATCTTCCGGTCAGAGCGATTGAAGAACTCTCTGTGCTTAAAAGAAAACATGGAATCTGCCCTGCGGTCTTTAAATGTGGTCGTATCAGTGATAAAAGCGCTTTAAATTCGTTAAAAAAATACGTTTCTGAAAATCTTGCAAATGATAGAGGTAAGGCTGTTTTCAGTATGCTTGTTATGAATGATTCTGCTGCACATATGATTGCCGTCAGATTTATCCAGGCAGGTAATAAAATTGTGGTTTATTTGCATGAAACAATACAGCCGGAAAGCTATGTAGCTAAGGAGATAAGAAATTTTATCATTGCCGCTATATCTGATTCTGTACAAAATATTCGAGACAATAACCTGTATTTTTTGACCACGCCAGCGTCTGAATGTCTCCAGAAAGACTATAACAGCTGCTCAATAACAGCATTTAAGGTGTTGCTGTCCTTTGAAAAAGAACGCAATGAGCTTGACCCGTTTTTTATCCAGCTGGTGAGAGATTCTGATTCGGAAATTTCTCTGATTGATTATCAGGCATTCAATAAAGAAGATGCAGGTGAAATCAATAAGGAAGCAAAGGTGCTTCCGGGGAATATCAAAGTGGGTAGTGTGCCGTTAACATTATTACCCGCAGTTCTTCTGAAGTTTTATCAGGGTAGTCAGGCTCTTCTTTCTAATCAGCAAAAAAAAACCATTGTCAGTCATGCCAGAAAATTAACATTGGAAGACTATTATCTAAGGTACAGATTTCATGATGCGAAAACTGATAAGGCTTTTAATGTGGCCGCCTTTTGTAAAACCAATAAGTCTTTTGCCTTATGGAAAGATATGATCAGAAATTTTACACCTTTGTTTGTCAGGATTTTGAAGGTTGACTTTGATCAGTTGAGAAAAGATTCGGTAAATCGATGGTTAAAGAATTCAATGTATTCAGATATTGAAATTGAAGCTAATGATTTGAAAATGTTAAAGCGATACAAAAAATTCATCACCATGGAGGCAGAGTTAAATACATGGCCTGAAGATGCTGTTTTAAAGTGGAGGAGTCAAAGCAGGGAGTTGACAGTTTGGCTAAAGGAGATAAGGCCAAACACAACGACTATGAATAAGAATCAACTACTGTGGCGCTGGTGTCAGTTTTTAAATAATTATCTTGATTCCAGTTCCGATGTTGGAAGGTTGTGGGTTCGCAGGGATGTTGGCTATTTTATTGAACGGCTTGATGCCCGGTTGAAATTATTGCAAAAGACCGTGAGATCTGATTTTCCCTTTCACTTTGGTGAGAGGATCTACAGAGAACCAGAGTCTCTGCCAGAGCCTGTGTTTGAGGGAGAGCCCATTGATAGGGGGGCTCAATGTTTCTATGTCAAGACTGAAGTCAGGGAGTCTTTGAGGGAGCCAGGACGTTTTAACAGGATTGTCATGACCTTTCCGAAGCCATTACTTTTGGCTTCTGCTGACAATGAAAGAGCATGCGATGATGCTGGCTCAAATACATCGGATCGCAAGGATGAATCATTATTATCATCGGCTTCAGGGGAGTCCAGTGCAGAAACCACTGCTGCTATCGCTGCTTTAACAAAAGCTGTCTCAGTGCTGGATTCAGGTGAGAAAATATCCTGTGATTCACCTTTGGCTATATCGGATTCCTGCAAATCAATGGACCTTGAATTACAATGTGATGAAAAACTCACTGATCAACTCCAGTTTTCTCAAGACTATAACCCATCTCATGCATCAACACTCGATCAAAATTATTTTTCAATAGTGGCAAAAGCGGCTGCTCAAAGTAGTGAAGTTCAAACTTTGCCTTTTCTGAAAAGAGAACAAGCAGCATTGGAAACGGGCTTTTCTGGCTCTCCCATAAAGAAACAACGATTGATGACTGTTTCTAAGCCTGTTTTGGATACTGCTGCACCGAATTTGGCAGAGCGGGCTAACTCAATCAGAAATAAAATTGAAAGGGATGAATTCAAGGTTGCAATCGAGATGCTTTCCATGGTGCTGCAGGGTATATGGACAATGGATGTATCAAGCAAAACGAAAGCCAGTAAAAGGTTAAAGGTTCTCAAAGAAGCCATAGAGAATATCTGTGAGATTTCCAACCATCCAAATGAGCTTGATAGCTACCTGCAGTGCAATAATATTTTTGGTCTCCCCAGCTTGCATGATACACATAAAAGAGCCCTGATCATTTCTTTTGCGCTTGATTATCTTTCGCAAATATTATCCGCAGCTGGCGAGGAAGTTGATGTTGAACCTGTGGCTATTGTTACCAGGGCAAGGCTTTTCATTGCAAGGAATACCGGAAAAAATGGTTGTGGGGTTGTGAGAGAAAGTAGTTACGATTTAATAGCAGGTGAGTTTCCTACCTTGTTTGCAACAGCAAGTGTTTATGAACCCTCTGAAAATGAAAGTGTCATGGAAAAGGTGCTTAGAATCAGAAAGGAGATTAAAGCAATTGGATATTTAATGATTAGTGCAAGAATAAATACTGTTTTTTTCAAAGGGGAAGCACATGGGAGAGTATACTTGCTTAAGACGGTGATTGAAAAAGTCCACTCTTTTTTGGGTAGAGAAGGTGGGAGCTATGATTTTCAGTGCCCACTGAGTTCAGAGAAAAGTATAAGCCCAGCTCAAAGGCAGTGGCTTAATCTTGCGGCACTCCACGAATATTTATCATCTCTACTGCCGGGGCACAGCCCTGATAAATCCTATACTTCTGTTCTGCTAAAGGCTGAGAGCTATCTTAAGGAGCAGGCTAAAAATAGTACTTTCAATAACCTGCCTCAATTTAAGAGATTTTAAGCCTGCCGGGGTTGAGACAAAGTGCTGACACCGGTATTAGCCTAAAGTCTAAGATGCCCATGTCCGCACATTTGTTACTGTCAGAGACTCAGGCAGTCCTCAGTGACTGAAGATAAGAAAAACAATAATACTTTCAGGAGCGTCTTTTCATGTCTGCTGATCCTTCCCGTGGTAATCATCAAAGTGCAGCTGCCGCCTATTGGCGGGAGAACATACGCATACTACTTTCCTTACTGGTGATCTGGTTCGCCGTTTCATTTGGTTGCGGCATACTGTTTGTGGAGCAGCTGGATCAAATCAGTTTTTTCGGCTTTCCATTGGGCTTCTGGTTTGCCCAGCAGGGTTCCATCTATACCTTTCTGGTTCTGATTTTTGTCTATATCGGGTTGATGAACCGCCTGGACCGAAAATACAACGTTCAGGAGGAAGAGTGAGATGGCGACTCAAACACTGATCTTCCTTTTTGTCGGGTTATCGTTTGCGCTCTATATCGGTATTGCTATCTGGTCCAGGGCTGGCTCAACCAAAGACTATTATGTGGCTGGTGGCGGCGTTCATCCCGTCGCCAATGGTATGGCAACCGCAGCGGACTGGATGTCGGCGGCCTCCTTTATTTCCATGGCCGGTATTATCTCCTTTATGGGGCGTGACGGGGCCATGTATCTGATGGGCTGGACCGGGGGTTATGTATTGCTGGCCATGTGCCTTGCGCCTTATCTGCGCAAATTTGGCCAGTTCACTGTGCCGGACTTTGTCGCTGAACGTTACTACAGCCAGACCGCCCGGGTGGTTGCTGTTATATGCGTTATCTTTATCTCCTTTACCTATGTTGCCGGACAGATGCGCGGCGTCGGTATTGTCTTCTCCCGTTACCTGGAGGTGGATATCAATATCGGGGTCATGATCGGGATGGGTATCGTCTTTGTTTACGCTGTGCTGGGGGGCATGAAAGGCATTACCTACACTCAGGTAGCGCAATACTGTGTGATGATTTTCGCCTATCTGGTACCCGCGATCTTTATTTCCATGATGATCACTGGTAACCCGATTCCCCAGTTGGGCTTTGGCAGTGACGTTGAAGGCACTGGGCTCTCGGTGCTGGAGAAACTGAACGGCCTTTCTCAGGAACTAGGCTTTGCCCAGTATACCGATGGATCCAAGTCCACCATTGACGTGTTCTTTATTACCATGGCTCTGATGGTCGGTACTGCGGGTTTACCCCACGTTATCGTGCGCTTCTTCACCACTCCAACGGTGCGTGACGCCCGTAAATCGGCCGGTTATGCGCTGCTGTTTATTGCTGTGCTCTACACCACAGCGCCAGCGGTGGCCAGCTTTGCCCGTATCAATCTGCTGCAGACGGTTTCTGAAGCTGAATATGAGCAGCTGCCGGAGTGGTTTGCCAACTGGGAAAACTCTGGTTTGATGGCCTGGGTCGACAAAAACGACGATGGTAAAATTCAGTATCATCCGGGTGCTCCCATTGAAGGTAAACCGTCGTTTATTGACGCACGGGGTGACAGTGGTGAGCGACTGGTCAGCAATAACCAGACTGGCAACGCCAATGAACTGTATGTTGATCGTGACATTATGGTGCTGGCCAACCCTGAAATCGCCAACCTCCCCGGTTGGGTCATTGCACTGGTAGCGGCCGGAGGTCTGGCGGCGGCTCTTTCTACCGCAGCTGGCCTGCTGCTGGTTATTTCCACCTCCATTTCCCATGACCTGCTGAAGCGGAATCTCATGCCGGGCATTACCGATAAGCAGGAATTGCTGGCTGCCCGTATCGCTGCCGCTGCCGCTATTGGTGTGGCCGGTCTGGCAGGCATCTACCCACCAGGGTTTGTGGCCTCGGTGGTGGCTTTTGCCTTTGGCCTGGCGGCTTCTTCATTCTTCCCCGCGATTCTTCTGGGTATTTTCTACAAGCGGATGAACCGTGAAGGGGCGATTGCCGGTATGGTGACAGGCCTGCTGTTTACGGCTTCTTATATTATCTACTTCAAATTCCTGGGGGGAACCGCGGAACAGTGGTGGTTCGGCGTGTCACCAGAAGGCATTGGTACCCTGGGTATGTTGATCAACTTTGCGGTCTCCCTGGTGGTTTGCCATGCTACGGAAGCACCACCCAAAGCGGTGCAGGATATGGTGGATGATATTCGTATTCCCCGCCGTGGCGGGACAGCATCAGAGCCCGTAGAGGAGGGTGAGACAGTTCGGGTATGAAGCCACTGAACCGATAAGTTATCCAGAGCCGCTTTCCGTTGGAACGCGGCTTTTTTTTGGATTCTTTGATCCTGGTCGCCTCTGTTGCAGTCAGCCGGTGTTATCGTAGCTGGTATCATTTTCTGGCAATTTTTGTGTTGCACCTGATATTCATTTTCCCAAATACAGAACTTAAGTGCTTTATAGGTGTCTAAACTGCCAGTCGTTATATTCTTCCTATGGAGTAACCAGCGTGGTTTCAAGAACTATTTGTCTATCTCTGCTTTTGCTGTCGGCACTGGCCAATGCCGTGGATGATCACCATAAGTTGTTGTTAAGTATGAAGTACTATCTTGACGATGAGGTGGTTAAAGAGGTTAATTTCTACGGCACCGGGATTGATCCCAATGTGATGTCGAATGAGGAAGGCCAGTTCAAGCTGACGGTTGACGGGGTTGAAATAGATGCCGTGAATGACTCGACTTACTGGCGATTGAATAAACTGAGGCGTTCATTCAGCTATGATACCTTTTCCCAGGGTATTCAGCAGCTTGAGCCAGGCCGGGCGATGTGTAAACTGGGTGGTCCGGCCAGTGGCATCATTTTGGAAACCCGTTATCTGACCTATCAGGACCATAACATTATTCATGATGAGATGAGGCCAGTTTATGACCGGCCATTGAATTGCCTCTATCAGCCCAGGTATCAGCCGGTGAATGACCATGCCCGGGAAGCTGCCCGAGGCGTATTGGAAACCTTGAGAACCATTGCTGAATTGAGCAATTAACCCATCAATGGAACTTTTAACAGAGGCGATGTCATCGCCCCTGTTATAAACACGATGGTTAGATGGTTATTTAAGACCAATGACTACCGCCATTTCATCACCATCAGTCCAGGGCCTGCCGCGCAAATCACTGTATGTGGCCTGAATTTCCAAACCGTGTTGTTCAAGCTCACTGCGCAGCATGTCAGGGGTAAAGTGCTGTAGCCAGTTATAGACCGTCCACTCCCGTTGTGCTTCAAAGATAACATACTTGTCCAGGGTGACCAGTTCAGGTCTGTACAAGAAGGAAGACTGGATACACCAGTAGTCCTGTGCACTCCAGAAACCGTTCATGGCGTTTCTGGCAAGTACCACGTCCTCGGTTTGTTTCTCAAACCGTGTAGAGGTATAGACATCCAGGGCAATCACCCCATTCGGCTTCAGTATCGACTTAAACTTATCCAGCAACCCGGAACGTTGTGACGGGTTCAGGGCACAGAAGTCACACATCACTAATGTGATCAAATATAAAATCAAACGATCTGGAGGCGGCGTTGATATCCGGGTTTAGATGGTAGGCCATCATTTGCCTGGCAATATGGGGATCTGCCCACAATACTTCTGCCGTGTAAGTTGACCACACAACAGGCTGAGCTGTTGCGTTATTGATTTGTTTGAACATGTTGCTTATCCCAACACTAATGAATTCGGGGCTTTGAATTTGTCATATTTTATCTATTTGCCTTTGTCGTTAAAGATTTAGATTGGGTTAATAAAGTGGTGAGGGCATGCAGATACTGGTCAGATGAGCTATTCCTGAATTAAGTTTTTTAACGATCATAGCTACTGTAAAACGATCAAACGATCTCCGGTTCATAGCTGCCATAGTTTACTGAATCTTGCCGTTGAATAACTCAGGAGTGTGCTGTCTATGATGAATGGTGTCGCTACATCTGAAACCACCTGTTTACTCTGTGCCAAACAAACCGATTCCGGCAGCAGTAGTGACGCGGTTGGAAAATCTGCCGGACGTACAATAGTCAAAACAGCTTGCCACCATACTTTCCACCTGGAATGTATACGCCGGCACCTGGACGGGCAGGCGGTGTTTCCTAAATTTCGAAACTGTGCTGTCTGTCCGGGGGAGGCTCTACCGCTGGTGCAGGTGGCCGGGGAAAGGTTAGCTCCAACCACCCGTTATTGTGAGTCCCCGGCTCTGGTCGCCTGTTGCAGCGGAGATTGGGAGGCCGTACAGGCCATGGTGGAGCAAGAACCGGAAATGGCCCGGCAACACTATTATTCTGCTCGTACTGATTGCAACACCGGGCTCTTGCACATCGCCGCCGAGCAGGGTGATGACCGTATACTGAATCTGCTGATCCGTTACCAGGCCGATATCAATGGAGTTGAGGGGTATCAATTTGCCACTCCGCTGCATTTGGCTGCCGACGGTGGCCACACCAGGTGCATGGATCTTCTGCTGGCAGCAGGGGCAAATCCAATGGTAACTGACCAACACGGCGATACTCCCCTGCATAAAGCGGTCGATGCCGGACACATTGATTCTTTGCCGCCATTAATTATTGGTGGAGCCAATATCAATGCCGTCAACAATCGCGGTTATGCACCCTTGCACAAAGCCGTGTTAATGAAACAGATGGCGTGCCTGCAGTACCTGCTCTCCCGTGGAGCCGATGTTGATAACGGCGACGCCATGAGCTATACGGCCGCATGTAATGCAGCCTTTTCTGGCTACCCGGAGTTTCTGGAACAAATGATCCACTTTAAGGCAGATATCAACAAAGCCGGGATATTTGGTCATACGCCGCTCCACCTCGCGACCGAAGAAGGACATATCAACTGCATGCATATCCTTATCAAGCATGGGGCGAAGATTGATGCAGCCAATGACCACGGTGATACGTCCCTGCACATGGCTGTGTGGAATAACAACATTGAAGCAGCACGACTGCTGAGCGAAAAAGGAGCCAGTATCAATATCACCGATCAGGACGGTTGGGCACCAGTACACGTTGCCGCCTCAGAAGGCAATATTGAGATTCTGAAACACTTGCTGGAGCGCGGAGCAAACATCAGGCTCTTAACGAAAAATGGTCTGAGCCCGCTGGGGCTTTCTACCAATGAAGGGCACACCAACTGCGTGCAGTTTATGCACGCGGTATTTTCTATGACAAACGCCCCCGGCCGGTTGGGTGGTCTCCGTTAACGTGCCGTGATTGCTCAGACATAGCTACTGGGCGGAATAGTCTGACGAGAAATGTATTACAGAATTTCACAGCCAGGTAAAAAATAGTAAATTTTTACCTGGCCGGTGAAAAGGCATCGATTTTTAAATTGATACGATGTTATTCATGACTTCTTGAGGAGTGTGGAGCCCAGGGAGCTAATAATGCAGGTCGCTGCTGCCAGCAGATAAATTGAGAAAATCACGACCATCCATTCTGCCATGTTCAGGGTAAGCAGGGTCCAGTCATCGGCACCGCAGAGTCCGGTGGGCATAAACATGGCGGGCCACCATTCATAGAGAGGCAGGTCGAAAGGGAAGGTCGGGCGGAAGCTGCAGCTGGAAGTAAACGGATTAAACTCGGCGTAGTCTGCCATTTGGGCAATGGCTTCTTTCAACCCATACAGTGCACCAGCAATCCAGAGAGTGTAGCCTGTGATCCTGAAAACCAGATGAGAGGGTGAAATGATGATAACCAATGGCGCAAACATCAACACCAGAACAGCGAGCCGCTGATAGACGCAGCGCTCACAGGGATCCATATGCAGAATATACTGAAAGCCCAGGGCGCACAGTTCCAGAAAGAGCGCGGTGGCAAACATAATAAGCCAGGTGACTCGTAAACTCTGCCAGCCGTGGATGGTTTGCAGTGGGCTGTCTTTCAAACGTTGAAAGAGGCTATTGGGGTTTTGTTCAGCAGCCAATGGTTGGATCCCTCTTGAAGTTACTTCTGGCTTTCCGGTTGGGTCACCGAAAAGCCATCAGCACTGTGTTATTGTGTCTCTTTCGCTGGAAGTTTGGTCAGGTAGGTGATCAGCGCGTTCAGCTCGTCGTGAGACTTCAGGCTGCCCATATTGATCAGGTAACGGTTATTCACCATAAAGCCGGGAACGGCATGAACGTGTTCGCCATACTGGTTCCAGTCCAGTACCGTCTTCATCACCATCAGGTTATTCTGGTTCGCCTCAAAGTCAGACTGTTTCAGTCCAGCCTTTTCCAGCGTCTGGAAGAAGTCCGCATCGTTTCGCCAGTCGCCCTTGCGCTCTACATGAAGGCGACTGAAAAGAGCCTGTTTGATGGCGCTATGGTGCGGTGTACCCTGGGTCATGGCTATTGCCAGGGTGGCCTGTTTGGCATAGGCACCCATAAAGTTCATATGCGCCTGTTTGAACTCAATGCCCTGCTGACTCAGCCAGCTCTTCAGGGTAATCAGTGGTCCTTTCTCCCACTGATAGCAGCCTCCGCAGTAAATAGAAAACAGCTCGGTCACGGTTGGTCTGGTAGAAGGGGCAAGCCCTTTAACAACTTTATAATGGGTCCCTTCCTGAAACCGGCTGGCATTTTCAGCGCTGTCCGTCGCTTTGGCAAAAGCCATCATCGGAAATGCAAACATAAGTACCAATAACAACTTTCTCATCGGTATTATTTTCCTGTAGTCCTGTTTAATGGTGTGAATATCGAGAGGTTATCATTGTCCAAACCTCAGTGTCTGATAAATATGCTGGTTATTTTTCAGCCTTGTCTGCTTCCCTTGCCACTTTTGCTGCTTCCATGGCCTGCAGCTGGGTTGTAATCATTTCCGGTGTTTCCAGGGTAATGCGACCGAGCTGGCCATCCCGAAACTCATTGATCAGAATTTCGGCAACCTTATGGGTATCGGCAATGCCGCCCCTGCGCATACAGCCACGCCGCTGACCGATCCTGTCAAACAGCTCAATGCCGGTTTGCGGGATGTCCTTAAGCTGGTAACGCTGCAAGAGCGCGTCCGGATAATGCTGCATCATAAACTCGGCCAGGTACATGGCAACGTCTTCAAACTCAATAACCGTGTTTTTGATGGCGCCGCTGATGGCCAGACGGTAGCCGCAATCCTCCGGCTCAAGCTTGGGCCAGAGGAAGCCGGGGGTGTCCAGCAAGACAATATTATTGGGCAGTTTGATTCTCTGCTGCTGCCTGGTGACCGCCGGCTCATTGCCGGTTTTGGCAACTGTGCGACTGGCCAGAATATTGATGGTGGTGGATTTGCCCACATTGGGGATACCAAGGATGATGGCCTTCAGCTGGCTGACCTCCAGATTCCGCTCAGGAACCATGGCGGGTGCCATAGCCAGAATGCTGCGAATTTTGTCCGGCTGCTTCAGATTGACGGCAATGGCCTTCATGCCGGAAGTGCGGTTGATATGGTCTACCCATTGTTGGGTGACCGCCGGATCAGCCAGATCACTCTTGTTGAGAATCTTGATGCAGGGGGTGTCTTTACGCAGGGAGGCAACCATCGGGTTCTCGCTGCTGAAGGGAAGCCGCGCGTCCAGCACCTCGATAATAAGATCCATCTTTGGTATCACTTCTCGGATCTCTTTTTTGGCCTTGTGCATATGGCCGGGATACCAGTTTATTGCCATTGTTGGATCTATCTTGCCTGAATGAAAACGGATTATTTTACTATGTATCGGGTACGCCACAAACCACCAATTTGAAAAGATTAAATGGTAGCGGCTGACCTGTTATGGTGGCTATGCGCCAAGTGATGGCAAGAGCGCTTGCAGGGCAGAAGGGGCGTGAAATAGAACGTTGTGTCAGCCGAGCCTGGTAACTGTTATGAGTTAGTAAATGGCACCAACACTCTGAATCCCTTTACTGTCCCGCAAATAATAGGCGATCCATTTCAGCGCTCTTTTTTGCAGTGACCTGAGCGGTCTTCCTGCAATTTCCTCTGCTTCCTCAATCACCTCAAGGTAGCTTTTGCCCAGAAACTGCATCTGATAAGTGCCAATGACCATGCCTGTCCGGTCACTGCCAGCCTGACAGTGAACAAAAATGGCGGCAGGCCTGCTGTACTCCTGATTAAGTAATTTGCTGAGCTTATCTACAAGTTTGTATACATCACCAATAAAGGGGAGTTTGAGCATGATGTGGAGGGCTGACTTCGGGTAATAATCAGGATTGGAAGCGGCACCATAAACCGGATGGTGGATCAGCTGCAACAGATCCGGGTTGATTTGAGCAAACATCTGTTCTTGTTTCAGTAAATGACGTTCACCGAGCTTGCTGATCAACGAAATATTATAAATATAGATGTCTTCGGGAAGGGGGGTCTGGAGCTTTTCCATACTTCTCCGGTTCATGGTGTCAATAAGCGCTTGATAGGCAAACCGGCCTTTGATAACGGGCATGTTGCCCCGGAAAAGGTAGTTTCCGGACACGGGATTATAGTCAACCAGCCTTAGTTTCCGGGGGGAGAATGCCACTTCTTTCGACTTGGGTCCGTCAGCAGCCGACGATAAATCGTTGGATACAGGGCGTTGTGAGGCGGTGTTGCCCACCGTGGCAAAGGAGAGCAGAACCAGTATTGAGATAAGCCGTCTGATAATAGTCATGATGTACTTCATAATTATGTGGAGTCATACATCAGACTGTTTTCTGCTCTGAGAGTTGCAAAGATTTTTTGGTATAACTTCCTGTAAATGGCAGGCCTGCCATTGCAGGCCGTATTGAGGGTGATGGACTTTCAATCACTGGATTAGACGTTTTCCCAGGCTGATGACCTGGTCTGTCTGGTAACCCAGGGATTGATAGAAGGCCAAAACCTGTTGGTTGGTGCTGCGTACCTGCAGGTTGATCTTTGGGCATCCCAGCTTTGCCAGACGAGTTTCCAACTTTTCCATCAGGGTTCTGCCCAGTCCGTATTGCTGCCATTGGGGAGCGACGGCCAGATAGTTCACCCAACCTCTATGGCCCTCGTAACCCCCCATAACCGATGCGACGATTTCATTTTTGATCAGCCCTACCAGGAAAAGGTCGTCATTGATAGCTACTTTTCTATCGATATCACTTTGTGGAATATTCTGTGAAGTGGTCAGACCACACTGTTGCCATAGCCTGATAACCGCTTCTGCATCTTCAGGTTTGAAGGCGCGAACTGTCATTCCGGGCTGAGCTTTATGCCGCCGGGCGTTCTCTGGTTTCGGGGTTGTTACGGGTAATCGGATTCTGGACATCCGGTAGCTGTTGACCAGCTGTCCATCGCGGAAGGCATCATATTTGCTTTCACCTTCTATCTCAAAACCAAAGCCCTGGTAGAGGCTAATAGCCCGGGAGTTGTCGGTATAAACGTCTAATTCGATCCGCACCAGGTTCAACCAGTTGTCGGCGAGTTCTACCATGGCCGACATGAGCTGTTTGCCGATGCCTTGTCCCCGGGCATCCGGATGCACGGTAATAGCAAAACTTGCGCAGTGTTTGCGCCGTGGGTTGTCCTGTATTTTTAGCCCGAGAAGGCCAAGGATTTGTCCTGAGGACTCGGCTACCAGATGTATATGGTTCTTGTCGTCCATATTGAACAGATTGTGCCAATACGCTTGGGGTCGGTATGGGATCTGGCTGGTCTGACGGGTTACTCCCGGGTCGCGAAAAAACTCACCAATAGCGTATAAGTCAGCAGGCTCGGCGTGCCGGATAACGGTATCCATGTTTTATTCCCTATAATTCAATAGCAATGACTTTAGGCTATATAATCGGACAGTTTCAAGATGCAGGTTTTAAATGCTGAAGCTTAAAATGCTGAAGCTCCGTAGCTATCGCGCAGTATTTGTTTTTCCGGGCATATTCATTGCCTTTCATAGTGGATCATTTGGTTGACTATTTACAGGGTGATAAGGGTTTTTTTAAAATTTAGACTATCATGAGTTTTCTAAATATGATTTATAAAAAAAGTAAGGAGTTTTTAATATGTATTCGACTACAACATTAAGTACTCATTCTACTGTGGCTTCATCTGGTTCTATCGAAGATCTATCCTTATCTGATGAAGAAAACGTATCGTTCGAAAAAGTAAGCAAGTTTGGAAGAATAATTGTTAAAGCACCAAATGCTATTTCACAATTAACCTTGGAAAAAGCTAATCGGGAAATTGATAAATTACCTGCTTATGATTTTAAAAGTAAAGGCAATAGAATACGAGAGGTTGACCTTGTTGCTTCAGAATATTCCAAGGATGCACAGCGTCCAACCAAAGTTACATTTGATGCGGATGGTAAACTTTCAGATACAGAAGAGTTTGAAAAAAAATTTGCACCACATACAGACTCAATAAAGGCAATGTGTAAAGAGGCCTTGCAAACAATGGGGCAAAAACTTAACTGGAAGAATATATCTATTGAGGTTCGTTGTAATGTGCTCAGGTATCCATTTACCCCTGAACAAACACAGATATGCAATATGGCATGGCATAAAGATGGATGTAATTTATCCATGACAACGCTTTTATCTCCATATTATCAACACGGTAATGGTTTTACTGGTGGAGAATTGAGTTTTGCACAAGATTCATTATTTTCTCCCGGAGTTCCTGTAGCGGGTACCATAAAAACACTTGAGTACGAAAAGCCGGGAGATGGCTTCATCTTTGATGGTTTGAAATCATTGCATAAAGTTGAAAACATGCATCTATTGCATGAAATTAAGGATGGAGAAGAAATCGTAGAAAGACTGCTGCTTCTTTGTTTTGCCTGGCCATCTATAGGTGATGTAATCACTCTTTCAGAAGCACTTGGTAAAGAAAATTTAGTCTGAGCACCTAGTCCAAAATTCAGATATGAGTTATAAAACAGGTAGGCATTTTTAATATGTATTCAACCGCATCATTAAGTGCTGAGTCTACAGTGGCTTTCACTGATTCTTTTGAAGGTTCATCCTTATCTGGTAAGAAGGAATCAATAAAGGCGGGGAAAAATTCTGGAAGAGTGATTGTTAAGGTAACAAATACTGTTTCAAAAACAACCATGGTAAAAGCGTTTCAGGAAATTGATAGATTGACTACAATCGATTTTCAAAACAACGGGAATAAATTGCAGGATATCAGAATCATTGATCCAGAAAAATATAATAAATATCTATTTCCATCAACAGTAACATTTGACGCATCTGGTAAGCTTTCAGATACAGAGGCCTTTGATAAAAATTTTAAGCCGAATACAGATTCAATAAACAAAATG
Organism: Thalassotalea sp. G20_0; assembly: GCF_017744175.1. Classification (NCBI taxonomy): domain Bacteria; kingdom Pseudomonadati; phylum Pseudomonadota; class Gammaproteobacteria; order Alteromonadales; family Colwelliaceae; genus Thalassotalea; species Thalassotalea sp. G20_0. The sequence continues at coordinate 29,232 of NZ_JAGHQV010000055.1, forward strand.
TGTAAAGAGGCTTTGCAAACAATGGGGCGCAAACTCCACTGGAGGAATTGTACTGTGGAGGCTTGGTGCTCTTTGCTCAGGTATCCATTCACCAGTGAACAAACATTGATATGTAATATGCCATGGCATAGAGATCTATGTACTTTATCCATGACAACACTGTTATCTCCATATAATCAAAACGATAATGGTTTTTGTGGTGGAGCATTGAGTTTTGCAAAAGATTCAAATGTTTCTGGTACTCTTCCTAGAGGTTCTTCTGGTATTCCTGAAAAAGCTACAATAAAAACATTTGAATACAAAGAACAAGGAGATGGCTTCATCTTTGATAGTATTAACTCACTTCATAAAGTTGAAAAAATGTATGTATTGAATGAAGAGAAGCTTAAAGAACGATCCGTACAAAGATTGTTGCTTGTTTGCCTTACTAATCCATCTGAAGATGATGTAAGACATCTTTCAGTAGCGCTTGGTGAAGAAAATTTAGCTTGAGTTTAACGCCAAAACCAAGGGGTGTTGCAGGTTCAGCCTTCTGGATTTTTGTAAGGCTGGTATGGGCAGGCGGAGAATACAGTTTAATTTAAACTGCTGGCTACCGTCCGAATCATAGTTGTGTCAGGTCAGCAATTCCCGATGAATCACTAAGCCCTACAGCCGCAACAGTCTCAGAGGTGTAATAAAAACAGAGCCCGCGCAATTTATCGACTAAAATAATCTCTTATAAAACCAGTGTCGTTGGGTGGATTAT
>NZ_JAGHQV010000056.1:0-29397 GCF_017744175.1 Thalassotalea sp. G20_0
ACTGCATTTGTGGTTTGATGGTTTGGCGCATGAGTGAGACAACAGCCTGTCAGTGGAAATCTTCAATGATTAAGTTAGGTCATAGACTGCTGTTTTCAAGGGCTGATGGGTTTTCGGACAAGCACTAAATACATGAAGGTTGATCTGGATAGGTTACCCAGTCCGGATGGTAAGCGCATAGGCACTCAGCCGATTGCTTCTGGTGATAATGTCATTGCCTGGCAGGTGCATGCGGTTAAGGGGTACCGGAATAGAGAAGGGTGCACGGATGTTATTGTGGTGGAAGCCCGCAGTCGTTACGCCATTCTGTTTTCCAACCCGATGTTTTCTGATTTGGACGAGTTTGCTGCGCGATTTACCAGGCGCTGGGCCAGAGAGTGTATCCATATGGCCATAGAGAGTGGCGCTACCACAGAATCGCAGGCTCAGACCATGTATGACCAGTTTCTCGATATGGAAAAGGGAATCCGGTTTGTCAGAAATACCGATCTCAGTGTCAACGGACATGTTGCCGATGCTGAACAGTGGCTGAGCCAGTCCTATGAACATTACGGGCTGGAACAACTGGACGAGAGTGAAGAGATTGGGTTGGGAATGCACCGAATCAACTGTGTCCACAAAAAGGCTAAGGCGTATCCTGGTGCAAAACAAATGGAGTGTTTCATTCCTATGTCACGGATGGTGGATGACTGGCTGTTCCGGTTTGCCAGAGGTTTGTCTGCGTGGGCGTATCCACAAACGCCGGATGGGGATTTTCCGAACCCATTTCCTGCGGCAGCAGCTACTGTTATCGGGCAGGAGAGATCATTGGCTTTGCCAGATAATGTGGTCAGCCTTGATGAGGTGCGTAAGCGTAAGAAGGTGCAGAAGGCATAACAGTCATGAGTGAATATCAGTATTACGAGTTGGTGGCCGTTGACCGGCAGTTGTCCAAAGATGAGATGGGCTATCTCCGGGGGATTTCCAGCCGGGCGCAGATATCGACTACCCGGTTTTGTAACACCTATAACTACGGTGATTTGAAAGCCGACCCAAGGCAGTTACTGAGCAGGTTCTTTGATGCTTTTGTTTATGTCTCTAATTTTGGGTGCAAAATTTTTGCGATCAAAGTGCCTCGGAATCTTGTGGATGAGTCGCTGCTGCTTCGGTATCTGGTGAATGATACCTGCAATTACACGGGTGTAGCCGATCACTGGATCATTGAGTTTGCCTATGAAAATGAAGATGGCTATGACGACGAGTGGGATGATGGCGATGGCTGGATGGGTAGCCTGCTGAGCATTCGCAGTGAGCTGATGCACGGTGACAATCGTTCACTGTATCTGGCCTGGTTGTCTCAATTGGACTGGTTGGAACCGGATGCCTTGTCACCCGCCATCCCTCCTGGTTTGGATGATCTTTCTGCCAGCCAGAGTGCGTTGTGTGATTTTTTGAAACTGGATGCTCAACGGGTTGAGGCGTCGGCTCAGATCAAACCGGATTATGCCAATGCTCAGCCAGAAGCGCTGATCGATCAATATGTGATGCAGCTCCCGGAAACGACTGCCAGAAACCAGCTGAGGGCATTGCTATTAGACGAAACCGGTACTGTACGAAGAGAACAGTTTGCCGCTCTGGTTGGTCAGGCTCAGGAGGTGCCCCGCAGCAGTTCGGTCACGGTTGGCCACCTGCTGGCTTCAGCCCGTGAGTTGCGGAAAAAGGCCCATGAAAAGGCCCGGGAACAGAAGCTGCGGCAACAACAGGAAAAGGCAGAAAGCGTGGCCGCTAATGAAGGGGTGTACTGGCGGCGAGTGGAAGAACTGTTTGAGAAAAGGGGCTCTTCTACCGTGTATTCTGAACTGTCCGCAAAGCTTGGTGACCTTCAACTCATGGCCAAAATGCTGAACAGGCAAACAGCCTATGACCAGAAGCTGGCAGAGCTGAAACAACGCTACGCAAAGAAAACCAGCCACTGGCAGGGATTAAGGTGCCGGTAACTGACCTTAATCAACGAGCTAATAAGTAGACATAAATACCACTATTTAATGTTGTTCGCGTTTATTTGCTGTGTGTTTTGCTATTATGTAGACAGATATACACCATTTAAGTGATTAAAACGTCTACATGAAGGAGTGGTAACGATGGATCAGGCCACTGCAATCCACCGGCTATCGGCTTTTGACCGGATGGGACATTCGGTTTTTACCACCAGGGATTTGGGCAAAATCTTTATTGAAGACTCCCCGAGAGCCTTTCAGGCTGGACTGGTTCGGTTGGTGAAGAATGGTATTCTTCGTCGGATGATGAAAGGGGTTTATACGTTCACCCTCTCAAGCAACAAAAATGCAGATATGCTGGAGCGCATTGCCATAGCCTTGCGAAGGGGGGAGTACAATTACATCAGTTTGGAATCGGCACTATCGGAATACGGCGCTATTTCCCAAATCCCTGTCGATCGGCTGACCATTATGACCACAGGCCGGAAGGGAGAGTATAAAACTCCTTTTGGGGTTCTTGAATTTACCCACACTCGCCGTTCAGTCGCCGATATTTTGGACAGTGTCGTTGATCGTGACAGACCGTTAAAAATTGCTACGCCTGAGGCGGCATTGCGTGATCTTCGGCGTGTAGGGAGGAATATTCATCTGGTGAAGGAGGCACAGAGTTATGAAAATGACCACTGAGGATTTTTCACAGCTGGTTGAGAGGATTATGCAAAATAGTCATCTCGCACTAATGCGGCCAGTCGTTGAGAAAGAGCTGCTTCACTATGACATTCTGTTCTGTCTTGACCGGGAAGGCCTGTTGGATCATTTGGTGTTTCAGGGCGGTACGTCGCTTCGTCTGTGTCATGGAGGTAACCGGTTCAGTGAGGATCTGGATTTTGTTGGAGGGGTGGATTTTTCGTCAGCCTCTCTTGCCAATATAAAGACATGTATTGAGGACTATATTGGGGCCAGATATGGATTGGAGGTATTGGTTAAAGAGCCAGCAACGCTCAGAAAAGAGCCTTGTTATGCACAAATGAATATTGATAAATGGCAAATTTCGGTAATAACCTCTCCGAAGCGTAAAGATATTCCCCGGCAAAAAATCAAGATTGAAGTCGCTAATGTTCCGGCATATACCAAAGAAGCATTGCCGCTGCGAGTGAATTACCCGTTTCTCCCCGATGGCTATGGAGACACCTTGGTATTCACTGAAACCCTTGATGAAGTACTGGCAGACAAACTGATCGCCTTGCCTGCAACGCAAAAATACATTCGTTATCGCGATATCTGGGACCTGCCCTGGCTTCAGCAACAGGGTGCTGAAGTGAATGTTGAGCTGGTGAAGAAGAAAGTGAACGATTACCGGCTTGATGACTTTGAACAGCGCCTGGATCAGCTGATTCGGAATATCCCTGAAATAGTGTCCGGTGGTGGGCTGAAAACTGAAATGCGGCGATTTATACCTGCCGATGTTTATGAGCGCACTTTGGGTAAGGGGAAATTTGAAAGCTACTTGTCAGGGACGTTACAAAAACTGTTTAGCCGCTTAAAGGGAGAGCTTTATGGTGAAGGTGAGCTTCCTGAGTTCAGAATGTGATGATGGTCGAGTGTTCTTTTCTGGAGTAATGCCGACGAATGAATGACAGTAACCGTCCTGCCAAACCAGCCATGGACTATGCCCAATTGCTGGAAGCCCTGAACCGGGCCAGCACCTTTGATCTGTTCCGGCTGAATGCCATGATTGATCGTGAGCTGGAGTCGTCAGAACGTATTGGCAGAATCAAGGCTGCGCTGCCCATAGGGCAGAAGCTGAGCTACTTTGATCGTAACAGCAATTCACTGCGAGATTGTGAGGTGTTGCAGCTTAAGCAAAAGCGGGCACTGGTGCTGGATTTTACCGATGGTAAACGTTGGACAGTCCCTTACTACATGCTCAATCTCGAAGGTGCCGATGCTCGTGTTAATCATGAAACTCAACAAGGCCTGAGTCGCCATGCCATTGCTGTAGGCGATCTGCTGGGTTTTAAAGATAAGCATGGAGAGGAACATTTTGGCCATGTCCTCCGTCTGAATACCAAGTCGGTCACCCTGCAGGTGTCAGAAGGGCAGTGGCGCGTCGCTTATTCTCTGCTTTACCGGGTTCTGGATGGACAGGATGAACAGGAAGGGGAGCTGTTGATTGACGGTGAGAGGGCTGATCAGTGCAGTGAGACCGTTCAGGGCTCATTACTTGAGTGAATAACTTCTTGCCTGAAGCCTGCCAGGTTTCAGCAGCGGGTGACTGATTCAACGAGATAAACATACTGTATAGGAGTCAGTAATGAGTTCATCCAAAAATGCTGAAATAGAGGAACGGATTTACAACGATATTGTTGTGGATTGCTACGATGAGCTGGAGCGTAGCACTGGGTGGCATTGTTACCTGGATGACAGGCTGGCTTTTCCCTTTGATGCAGAGTGCTGTCAGGAGTTAACGGTATCACCACTGAAAATGAAAGAGCGGGTGGTGGTTACCGGCGGATCAGGATTATTGCGAGGCCACCATGCAGGTTCAGATTAAGTGGCTGGATCGAACATTGGCCGTTCCGCTGGTGCAACTCGAAGCATCCAGTGATGACGTGGACGAAGAGACGGTTGAAGCTATAGGTGATTGGCATTATTGGGTTGAGCAGGGATACCATTTTTGAGTTCTCTTAAGTCTCAATCTGGTACTCAAGAGTCCCAGATAAGGATCTTGAAAAGTCCCGTAATGAGACCTATGGTACCCAAAAAGAGACCTTTAAAGGACGACTTCCCTCTTGACTACCATTGCCTCTGCTCTCTTTACGAAAACCCAGCAAAGGTTGTTATCTGTGCTTTATGGTAAGCCGGATACATCGTTTTATCTGAATGAGCTGGTTCGGTTGGCTGGGACTGGCAAAAGTGCTGTTGTCCGGGAAGTAAAAAAAATGACCGAAGCAGGCATACTGGTCACTTATCAGCAAGGGAATCAGCAGCACTATCAGGCCAACCCCGGAAATCCTGTTTTTGAAGAATTAAGGGCAATTACACGCAAAACGTTCGGCATACAAAATTTGCTGACAGAGGTGTTGGCCCCGGTTTTAAAACATTGCGATATGGCTTTCGTGTATGGCTCTGTGGCAAAGGGAATGGAACACGCTAGCAGTGATATTGATGTATTACTGGTTGGTGAAGGACTAAGCTATGGTGAAATTCTGGAGCGTTTGGAACCTGCAGAAAAGCAGTTTGGTCGAGTGATTAATCCCACTATTTTTTCTCCCGATGAGTTTCGGCAAAGAAAGGAATCACAGCAAAGCTTTGTGACACGGTTGATGGATCAACCTAAGCTATGGCTCACTGATCAGGCAGTTGTTGATAAGGGCGAATCATGAAAGAGCTTGATAACCTGGTCAAAATACATAAGTTGAAACCGGAAGCGCCAGATGCGAATGAGTTCGCAGGGATGGTTAGAGCGGCGGAAACCAGGCTAAAAGATGCGGCTATTGTGGGACTGTCAGTAGATAGTCAGTTTTCTCTGGCTTGCAGAACGCCACCAATATCCGTGGTTTTCCCGTTTGAACACAGACAGTTATGAACTTGGTTCTGGAAAGCGGTTCATTGCAGAACGTGGGACCCTGAATCGAAAATATTTAATAACAATACCTCGAAGTATGAGTGCCTAATAAACCAATATGTCTATTAAATGAACCATATGTTGGTTATTAAAATAGAAATATTGGTTTATACTTGAAGTATCATCTATACCTTACGAGCTTCATGAATGTTTGCCTTAAAGGGAGTGCTTCGCGCCGAAAGTCAGGAAAAGATACTGATATACCTGATGCTCAGGAACTCTGGCTACGGAAAGGGTATAGCCGAATTCTTTGGCCTTTCTCAAAATTCAGTACAAAAACAGCTGGTTAGAATGGAAGAGGATGGTGTTGTTGTTAGTCATTTAATTGGAAGGCTAAGAGAGTATCGCCTTAACCCCAGATATGTTTTTCTGCCGACAGTGAAAGAGCTGGTGAAAGCTGCTATCCAATTATACCCGGAGGCAGTCATTCAGGATCTGGTGATGAATCGTAATAAACCCAGAAGTAAGGGGAAACCGGTAGCTCCAGCCAGACCATGAACTGGGAGCCATTTATAAAACTTTATATTCCCGGCCTTTCAGGCAGACCCTCGTAGTTAATAGCCATTACATGACAATACGAAAAAAGACTGTCCTAAAAGGTGTTAGTTTTAAAATGTTTATTTTGTCGGTTCTTTTCGCCGATTAAATGGGCTAATGCAAACTATTCTTCCTAGTTTAGTTTATACTTAATAAATATTTCGGCTATTTTTACCGATTTTTTGCATTATTTTAAACCAGTGAGATGCTGGAATGGTTCGTAAATCAGGCTCAAGTGATACAGGATATGGGCTAAATAGCCGTAAAGAGCAGCTTAATGCTCTTTTACCCTATGGGATGTTAGCTACACGAAAGTGGTTGATAGAGCAGGGCTTTAGCGCCCACTCCCTTGATAATGGCGTTAAGAGTGGCAAGCTGCTGCAGCTGACATCAGGCGTATACTCCCAATTCACTACCAATCTCCGTTGGGAAGGTGTGGTTGCATCTATACAGCGGATGCAGGCAACGCCTTCAGCAACCGCAGTGCATGTAGGTGGTGTCTCCGCTCTGGCTCTGTCCGGGCTTGCTCAGTATATCTCTCCTGGGAATCATAAAAATGTCCAGCTTTACTCCCCCACTAAGTTGCCTTCCTGGGTCTCTCGAATAGAAACGACGGCGACATTGACGGTAAATAGTACCAGGCAGCTTTGGCCAGAATCACTGATGCAGGCATCAGGCCTTCTGAGAAACCATGAGTTCGACCCCAATCTGCCTCCGATTTATTTTTCTTGTCCAGAAAAGGCCATATTGGAAGTGATCGCTGATCTTCCTGATAAGCTCAGCTTTGAACATGCGGATGAACTGATGCAGGGATTGGTAAACCTGTCACCAAGAAAGCTGGATCAATCGTTGAAAGCGTGTCTGAGCATAAAGGTAAAAAGGTTATTTCTCTGGCTTGCAGAGCGTCACCAATATCCGTGGCTTTCCCGTTTGAACACAGGCAGTTATGAACTTGGTTCCGGAAAGCGTGTTATTGCTAAACATGGAGCGTTGGATCAGCAGTATTTAATTACTGTGCCCACCCACATGAAGAATGAATCCAGACATTGAGAGAGTATAGAATGGATCGATCCAGCTATTTCTATAAGCAGGTACAGCTACTCTTGCAGGTGTTGCCTTTCATTAGCAAGCATAGTTGCTTCGCCTTGAAGGGAGGAACCGCAATAAATTTGTTTGTTCGGAATCTTCCTCGCTTGTCCGTCGATATCGATCTGGTGTACCTCCCATTAAAAGAACGCAATGAGGCGCTATCTGACATTAAAAAGGCATTGCGAGAGGTCAGCGATAATCTTCAGGCCACATTGCAAGGAATTGATGTTACTGAGGCCTATAAAGATAAAGAAGATGCCCTGCGTCTTATCGTTCAGCGTTCAGGTGTGCAGATAAAAGTAGAACTGTCACCCGTGCTGCGAGGTACGGTATTTGAACCAGAAGTTATGTCTGTATCTGAAGCCGTAGAAGATGAGTTCGGCTATGCAGAAATGTTGGTGGTCAGGCTGGCTGACCTCTATGCCGGAAAAATCTGTGCTGCTCTGGACCGCCAGCATCCAAGGGATCTGTACGATGTGAAGTGGCTTCTTGATAACGAAGGGCTTACTGATGACCTGCGTAAAGCGCTGCTAATCTGTATTATCAGTCATAACCGGCCAATGTCAGAGCTTCTCAACCCGGTATTTAAAGATATCGATGCTGTCTATAAGAGCGAGTTTGCTGATATGACGGAGATTCCGGTTTCTCTGGAAGAACTGCAATCGGTCAGGCAGCAGCTAGTTGAACAAATACACATAGGGCTGACCAGCGAAGAAAAACAGTTCTTGCTCTCTTTTAAGGGGGGAGAGCCTGATTGGTCACTGCTTGGTATCGGTGGAGCTGAGACATTACCAGCCGTTAAGTGGAAGCAACATAACTTATCCAGAATGCCGAAGAATAAATTGCAAAGGGCTTACGAGAAACTGGCTGAAGTATTGGGTATAGATGAGTAAGCGTCGTTTAATAAGGACGAGAAATTACTCGATTGATGCCAATCTATACGACAAATTGTTTTTACTGGCTTTACAACCTACGCATAGCCTACAAATGGCATCGATTTCGGTCGATATTTGTACTTTTGTTCTATAATGATAAGGGTAGATAAATCAATAATAATCAGTTAATTATGGAGATCTTTTAAATGCGTCAAATATTAAATATGTACCAAAGTACCTCTCCGGAGGCAGAGGTCAGAGGTTCGAATCCTCTCGGGTGCGCCAGTAAAATCAATGACTCAGGCTGAATTTTTCTCTCTTTTATTTCCCTCTCTTAAAAACTGTATCCCAAGTGTATCCCAGTAGAATTGTAATCTGGGCATGTCTTGTCGTGCAGGGTTTTCTTTACAATTCCGTTTCCTGCGGTGTTGAACGCCACCATGCCTTCCTCATGGAAACAGCTGATAAATGGTATCATTGTCCTATCAACTTTCAGGGATGAAAATGATGAATGACAAACAGCGCCGTTTCGTGGATGAGTACCTGATTGACCAGAACGCGACCCGAGCTGCCATCGCCGCTGGCTATAGTCCCAAGACTGCCAGGGCTCAGGGGTGTCGCCTGTTAACAAATGCTGACATTGCCACCGAAATTAGGGCTCGTCAGGGTAAGCTCAGTCGTGAGCTGAATATCACCGCTCAGGACATACGTGCCAAGCTCTGGGAGATCGCCCGGTTCTGTGGTGAAGTGATCGAAACGCCAGAGGGCGATTTACGAATGCGAAACCCGAGAGCTGCCACGACCGCCATTGCTGAACTGAATAAGATGGACGGTGACTATCAGCAAAAGGCTCAGGAAGAGAGCCGTATTAACTTTATCCAGATTTTCGATTCGGAAGATCGCCCAGAAGATAATGTTGAACAGGTCCAGGACAGCAACTGGCTGAACAGTGAGTATTAATGGCAAGGGGGGGAGTCCCCCCATATGCCGGACTTGACACCCACGCTTGATTAGTCAGCGATCGAGGGGTGGTACACGCACACTTTGCCAGTGATAACGGGTGGGGGGGATAAATCATCTCCCCGTGCTTTGCCCGCCTCTCTAATATCACGAGGTGAAAAATTTTTTTTGCGGAAACCCCTTTAAGAACAGACTTCGTTAGCCTGGCCTTTGGCATCTCCCGCTCAGTCAGCACATTTCGGTATGGAATACCGGGGCTGCCTGTGGATACAATTCCTTTCTTTGTCGTCTATTTTCCTGCCTTTTCCGTCTGGCAGGTACCCTATTATAAGATGGTCAGCCATGCAGAAGTCTTTGAACTTTGAAATGCTGCGCACCCATTGGCCCGAACTGGCCAACCTGGGCGGTAAGGCAGAAGAGTATGTCCACACTGATCCTGAGAGCTGCCTGGTCAAGCTCCGGAACTACCTTGAGCTGATTATCCGGTGGCTTTACCGTCAGGAGCGTTTGCCTGAAGGGTATCGTTCCAGTCTCTATGACCTGATGAAGGCGGATGCCTTTAAAAGTACGATTCCCGAGGCCATTCAGGTGAAGATGGATGCCATCCGTATTCATGGTAACCGGGCTGCTCATGGTGATGCGATCAAGGTGAATGATGCACGGTGGCTGTTGAAAGAAGCCTTCATCATGGGGGCATGGATCTACCTGCGTTATGGCAATGGGCATGCAGACGACATTACTAAATTCCATTTACCCAAGGCCACATCAGATCAGGCAGATACCGTTCTGACCAAAAAAGAGCTGGATCAGAAACAGGCTCAACTGGAAAAAGCCAAGGAAGAACTCGAAGCCGCCCAGCAACGGGAAATGGGTATTCTCCGTGAGTTGCAGGTACAGAAAGAGAAGGCCGAAGAGTTCCAGCAAAGGATGGAGGCTCTGCGTCAGAAGAATGAGCAGGCGGCCAACATTCTGGAGCTGGATGAAGCCGAAACCCGCCGTCGGCTGATCAACTCCCGCCTGATCGCTGCCGGTTGGGATGTAGCGGAGGGTATCAAGGACACAGCCCAGGTCACTCAGGAACATCCGGTTAAAGAGCAGCCCACCAACAGTGGCGACGGTTACGCTGACTACGTACTTTGGGACGATACCGGTAAACCGTTAGGCGTCGTGGAAGCCAAGCGTACCCAGGTGGCGGCAGAAAAAGGTCGTACTCAGGCCAAGTTATATGCCGACTGGCTGGAAAAACAGTACGGCCAACGCCCAGTGATCTTTTACACCAACGGCTACGATGTTTACCTCTGGGATGACCACCCAGCCCGAAACTACCCACCAAGAAAACTCTTTGGATTCTACAGTCCTGAGAGTCTGGCCTATCTGGTTCAACAACGTACGGGTTGCCGACCGCTGGCAGAAGTGCCTGTGGATACCAATATTGCGGGTCGTCTGTATCAGTTGGAAAGCATTGCCCGAGTCGGTGAACGCTTTACGGATAAACACCGCAAGGCCCTGATTGTCCAGGCTACCGGTACCGGAAAAACCCGTGTTGCTATTGCGTTGACCAAACGACTGCTCGATGCCCGATGGGCCAAGCGGGTGCTGTTCCTCTGTGACCGAAAAGAGCTGCGTAAGCAGGCACGGAATGCGTTTAATGAATTTATCCGTGACCCTATTTATGTGGTGGGTCGAACGGATAAAAAATACCAGGATACCTCCCGCATCTTCATCTCTACTTATCCGGGAATGATGAACATCATGGATCGGTACGATGTGGGGTATTTCGACCTGATCATTGCGGATGAATCCCATCGCTCCATCTATAACGTCTACGGTGACCTGTTCAAATATTTTGATGCACTACAGGTTGGTTTGACCGCTACTCCGGTGGATATGATCGGCCATACCACCTATGGTCTGTTTGGTTGCGAAGGTCGCATACCCACCTATGAATACTCACTGGAAGCCGCCATCAATGACGAGCATCTGGTGCCCTTTGAGGTGATTACCCACACCACGCAATTCCTGCGTGAGGGTATTAAAAAAGACAACCTCAGCGATGAACAGATCGCCCAACTGGAAGCGCAGGGCATCGACCCGAACACCCTGGAATTTGATGCCAAGGTCATTGATAAGGCGATCTATAACCGGGACACCAACCGGGCCATTATGCGCAACCTGATGGAGCACGGTATCCGTGACCGGGATGAACAGCTTCCGGGCAAGAGTATTGTCTTTGCCCGCAACCACAAGCATGCGGTTCTGCTGCAAAGCGTATTTGATGAGATGTACCCGCAGTTTGCCGGCAAGTTCTGTCAGGTCATTGATAACTATGACCCGAGGGCTGAGCAACTGATTGAAGACTTCAAAGGTGGTGACCTCAGTACCAACAAAGAACTGACCATTGCCATTTCAGTGGACATGCTCGACACCGGTATTGATGTGCCGGAAGTGGTCAACCTGGTGTTTGCCAAGCCGGTGAAGTCCAAGGTGAAATTCTGGCAGATGATTGGCCGGGGGACTCGCCTTTGCAAAGACCTGTACGGGGCAGGGAAAAACAAGGACAAATTCCGTATCTTCGACCACTGGGCCAACTTCGAGTACTTCGAGCAGGAGCCGCCCGAGGTGCAGCCAACCACTGGCAAGCCACTGGCACAGAAACGCCTGGAAGCCTGGGTCGAACTGGCCAAAGCGGCACAGAAAAAGTTTGAACAGGGCAGTCTGGCCATCATTGCCAAACAGCTTCATGAACAGGTGTCTGCACTGGATGAAAAATCCATTGCCGTTCAGGAAAAATGGCAGACCCGCGCCCGGCTGAGTGACCTTAAACGGTTAGAACAGTTTGCTCCCCAAACCCAGCAGCAACTGCTGGATGATATTGGTCCTCTGATGCAGTGGGTGGATGTCAGGGGGCAGGGGAATGCCATGCGTTTTGATCTGGATATGATTACCGCCCAGACTGCTCTGTACACCAACAAAAGCGGACTGGAAAAGCAGTGGTCCATTGTTACCCAGAAACTGGATCAGCTACCCCCGCATCTGGCTCAGGTCCAGCAGCAGGGTGACATCATTAACCAGCTACGGGACCTGGACTGGTGGCAAAACGCCAGCTTTGCCGAACTGGAACATGCGCGTACCCGCCTCAGGGGGATCATGTACCTGATGGAAGGCGACGTAACTCCGCCACCCACACCCCCCGTGGAAACGGATATCCGTGAAGACCAGGGCAAGTACGAGATCAAACGGCGGGAGACCAATATCAAGTCGGTGGACTTTAAACTCTATCGTCAGCAGATTCAGGGCGCACTGGAGCCACTCTTTACCAGTAACCCGGTGTTGATGAAAATCCGCCGGGGTGAACCGGTACAGCCCATAGAGCTGGATGAACTGGCCAAACTGGTGCTGGTTCAGAATCCGAATGTGGATATCCGGGTACTCAAAGAGTTCTACCCCGAAGCCTCTGCGGGGCTGGATCAGATTCTGCGAACCCTGATTGGTATGGAGAGTCAGGCTGTCGCCGAAAAATTTGCCGGTTTTGCCGCTCAATACAATCTGAGCAGCCAGCAGATTCGCTTTCTGGATATGCTGAAAAACCACATACGGGATTACGGCACCATAGAAATGGCGCAACTGTTTGATCAGCCCTTTACCCGCATCCATGGTGAAGGCATTACCGGGCTGTTTCCGGATATGGATCAGGTAATGGCCATTAAAGCCATTGTGGAAGGTGTATCTGTGAAGATGGGACAACCAGCAGCATAGGTTCAACATGTATATGAAAATGGAAGAATTATACAAGTAATCGTAACGTGTATAGAAATTGCCGGTTTTCTATACAAGTCAAGAATGCTGTTGATTGACACCAGCATGATTCCAGAGAGGTTCCTTTTTCCACTGTTCAGGGAACCCCATATGGACTTTTGAAGCCTTTGGATTTCTTGATATCAGTTCGCTTAGCCTGACTGCCCAGCCACTACCGGGGCTTACTTTGCTTAATAGCGTTTCGATAATGACGAGTTGATAGTACAGCCGTCGTCGTGGATTGATGTTTTGGGTAGGTGATAAGGGTACTTCAATACTGTCCGGAACATATATCCAGTTTGATGGCACTTTTCTTGGCCATGTTGGGCTGGCACCAAACTCCCTATTCCATACTCTTGCGTGGTGAGCACAGTGGTTGCGCAAATCAGACAGTGATCTAAACCAGGTTTTCAGTACTGGAAATTGGAAACCAAAGTGTTCGGAAAGAGGCTTCTGATCATCCGGAGACCTAAGGTTGGCAAAAAGTTCTGAAATCTGTTTGAAGCTTAAAAGCTCAAGTGCCATCCATAATGGTGGTTGTACTGGCGAATCCGGGTACTTTCGTTGATAGCTCTCCAGAAAGGTCTCCAGTTCCCTTCTTTCAGACTTGCTTGTCAGCTCTTTAATCAGCCATTGATGGTTGTAACGGCTGTTGAATATGCTTGGGTTAAGGTACCCATGAGGGCCATGGCGTGTTGCAAGAGCCTGAGTTAATTGAGCACGCAGGGCAACTTCTATTCGCTCAATGGCATCTAAAAGAAGTAGCCTCAGTTCCCTGTCGAAAATATAGAGATTCAAAACATCGTCAAAAGATGTACCAGCAATAAACCGATGATCATCACCCGAACCGGGGATATAGAATGGCCGAGTATAAGCACTCAAGCGGAAGTAACTAATGTTTTTTAAGTAGCGTTTGGCTCTAACAGGGTCAGTAACGACTAAACCTCGGGCAATGAGAGTTTGGATCTGCTCATTAAGGTTTAATGCGTGCTTTCTGAATGTAACCATTTGTTTTTATTATAAAAAGTGCGTTTATGCTACTTCTGAATGGGAATAAAAAAACCCGCCAGAGTGTGCTTCATTGAGAGGCATGGCGGGTGTGTTACAGTAAATTTAAGCGTTAAGGGGTTATCTGTCAATAGGGGCTCGACTTTATGATTAGCTGCGCACAGACTACAGAACTCATTTCATAATACCCATATAATTTGCCAATTCTTCACATTTCAACTTTATGATTCAGGCAAGCGTATGATCACCGGCGATCTGAAAAGCAAAATCGACAAACTCTGGGAAGAGTTCTGGGTGGGCGGTATCACCAACCCGCTCACGGTGATCGAGCAGATCACCTACCTGATGTACTCCCGCATGCTGGATATGCAGGAGAGCAAGGACGAGCAGCGTAAGGCGCTGGCAGGGGTAGACTTCAAGCCCCGTTTTGCTGCCCATGAGCAGGATTACCGGTTCAGCCATTTTGCCAACCTGGGCGCTGATGAAATGATGGAGCTGGTGCGGGATGAGGTGTTTCGTCACTTCAGAACGCTGAGTGAGAAAGGTTCTTTGCTAGGTAACTTTATGAAGGATGCCCGGCTGGAAATCGTTAAGCCCAGCCTGCTGGTCAAAGCGGTGGAGATGATCAAACAGTTACCGCTGGATCGGGGGGACACCAAGGGCGATCTGTACGAATACCTGCTGAGTAAACTAACTACGGCGGGAATCAACGGCCAGTTCCGTACCCCACGTCATATTATCCGGGCCATGGTGGAGATGATGGTGCCAAACCCGGCTCGTCATGAGCGTATCTGTGACCCGGCCTGTGGGACTGGTGGATTTCTGTCGTCCAGTTACGAATACCTGCTGGAAAAATACAGTTCCCTGGATTCCGTCCATAAAGAGATGGTCATTAACCAGAAGGGCGAACCCGAAGCCCAGTATGTCTATTCTGGCGATTTGCTGAATGAATACCGGAACCATGTGGACTACGACATGTTCCACGGTTATGACTTTGACTCCACCATGCTGCGCATTGCTGCCATGAACCTGATTATGCACGGGGTGGATGAACCGGATATCCACTATCAGGACACCATGAGCCAGGGCTTCAGCGACAAATTCCCGGAAGCCTCGCACAATGCCTTTCACCTGATTCTGGCCAACCCGCCCTTCACCGGCACACTGGATGAAGAAGACATTGACCCGGTATTGTTGAAAACCGTCAAAACCAAAAAGACCGAGCTGCTGTTCTGTGCCCGTATTCTGCAAATGCTGAAAGTGGGTGGCCGCAGTGCTACGGTTGTGCCCCAGGGGGTACTGTTCGGTTCCAGTAAGGCGCACCAGAGCCTTCGGGAAAAGCTGGTGGAAGAGAACCAGTTGGAAGCGGTGATCAATCTGCCATCCGGTGTGTTCAAACCCTATGCCGGTGTGGCTACCGCTATTTTGATCTTTACCAAGCATGGTGTGACTGATGAAGTCTGGTTTTATGATCTGGAAAACGACGGTTACAGTCTGGATGATAAACGCAACCCCATTGCTAAAAATGACCTGCCTCATTTGATTGCCAGTTGGAAGCAGTACCGCCAGAGCAAAGGCCGACCGGTGGATGCGTTTATGGGGCATAAATTGCAGTCGCAATTTATCAGTGAATACCCGGAAGGGGTTGCCGAAACGGATTTTCAGGACCGTACTCAGAAGGCTTTTGTTGTGCCTAAAGTGGACCTGAAGGCCAATAAATACGACCTGACCATCAATCGCTATAAAGAGGTGGTGTATCAGGAAGAGCAGTATGAGCCACCCAAAGAGATACTGGCACGGCTGAAGGCTTTGGAGGCGGATATTCAGCAGGAGCTGGTGGAGCTGGAGGGGATGCTGTGAGTTGGCCTTTGGTTAAGTTGGGTGAACTTGTTGATATCAAGGGTGGCGGCACACCAAGTAAACAAGTCGAAGAGTACTGGAATGGTGATATACCTTGGGCAAGTGTTAAGGACTTCAAAGGTAGTCTGATCACTAAAACGCAAAATTATATTACCAGGGAGGGCGTTGAGAACTCGGCAACCAATATAATTCCTGCTGGAACTCTTATTGTTCCCACCAGAATGGCACTTGGCAAGGTTGCACTGACTGGCTGCGATATGGCTATTAATCAAGATGTGAAGGCGCTTCTGATAAAAGATAAAAACCAGCTGAGTACTGACTATCTTTTGAGGTTTCTCGAAAACAGTTCAGGGTTTATTGAAGCTCAAGGTCAGGGGGCAACGGTAAAGGGAATCAAGTTGGAGGTTCTACTAGAACTTGCTTTACCACTCCCACCATTGGCCGAACAAAAACGCATTGCCGCCATTCTCGATAAAGCCGACCAGCTACGCCAGAAACGCCAGCAGGCCATCGTCCTCTCCGACGACTTCCTCCGCAGTGTATTTCTGGATATGTTTGGTGATCCTGTCACCAACCCAAAGGGGTGGAAGAAAAGAGAACTGGCAACCATTTGTAATAAAGTGGTTGATTGTCCCCATTCAACACCAAAGTGGACTGAGTCAGGAGTAATTGGCTTGAGAACTTCCAATCTCACAAAAGGAGGTTGGGATTGGGCTGATCAACGTTTTGTCAGTGAAGAAACCTACAGGGAGCGAACTAAGCGGGCAGAGCTTGTTGCAAACGATATCATCCTTAGCCGGGAAGGCACGGTTGGTATAGCAGCTTTGGTACCGGAAAATGTTAAAATGTGCATGGGACAAAGGCTTGTGCAGCTCCGAGCAAATATGGAGTTTGTCCTGCCTGAGTTTATGCTGTTCTTGTTACTGTATGAACTTGAGCCTGAACGCATTTCCAGAGTAATGGCTGGCTCAACATCAAAACACTTAAATGTGAAAGATTTGAAGAAGCTTCTGATTATGTTGCCGCCACTAAAGTTGCAGGAAAAGTTTGTCTCTATCTTTAGAAAGAAAAAGAGGTTGGAACAAGCATATCACTTTGGATTTAAGGAGGGGCAAGAGAGCTTTAGCTCAATTAGTCAAAAAGCTTTTTCTGGCAAGCTATGACCTCACTCCCACGGTCCTCCGTGGGAATGCCTACCGATCTTCCCTGAAGTGGGGTGGCAGATTCGAGTTCCGAAGGCTCTGAGGCAGTGGGTATGCATTCCCACGCAGAGCATGGGAACGAGATTGCAAGGACAAGGTTTTGCACCTGCCAGCGGGAACTGCATAAGGTTCAACAAGGCTGTATGAGATCTGTTTTGCAGGGCAGCAGTAAACCTCGACTAACGCCTACCGATGGAATATTCATAATGATACCATTCCAACCATTACACGATGGACGCCAATAATGAACGAAGCCATGATCAATCCGGAGATTGTCCACTGGGCGCGTGAGCGTGCCGGGATGGCTCCTTCTGATCTGGCGGGAAAGTTAAAACAGAAGCCCGAAAAGCTGCTTGAGTGGGAACAGGGAAAAAGTCGGCCCAGTTTTGCCCAGGCTCAGAAGCTGGCGAGCCACCTCCGGGTTCCTTTCGGTTATCTGTTTCTTAAAGAGCCTCCTGAAGCTCCTTTGCCCATACCTGACCTGCGTACCGTGGGCAGTCGGGTATCCCCTGAGTTGGGGCAGAATTTCCGTGATCTCCTGAATAATGTGCTGCTCAAGCAAGAGTGGTTTCGGGAGTACCAGATTGAAAACGGGAATGACAAAGTTGAGTTTATAGGCCGCTGTTCCTTGAATGACGACGCTGCCAGTGTGGCTGAGGATATCGCTCGTACGCTGGGTGTAACGGCCGCTTTACGGAAAGGTGCCCGGAACTGGGAACAATACCTGAGCCTGCTGATTGAAAGGGCGGAAGCCGTGGGTATTCTGGTGATGCGAAGTGGCATTGTCGGCAGTAGTTCTAATAGAAAACTGTCTGTGGAAGCGTTTCGGGGGTTTGCCATCAGTGATGATTATGCCCCGCTGATCTTTATCAATGCGGCCGATGCACCTGCCGCGCGGCTGTTTACCCTGGTTCATGAACTTGCCCATTTGTGGGTGGGTAACAGTGGTATTTCTAATGTTCCGCTGGATGATTTTTCTGAACGAGGTCACCAGAGGAAGGAAGAGGTATTTTGTAATCGGGTTGCTGCTGAGTTTCTGGTGCCTGGTAAAGAGTTTGTGAGTGACTGGCAGGCAAAGCGCAGCCTGGTGGAAAACTGTGCGGATTTAAAAAAGGTTTATAAGGTCAGCCCCATGGTGTTGGCACGTCGTGCCTATGATCTAGGTCTGATTCCCCGCGAGGAGTATCTGGACTTTTATCATGCTGAGCTGAAAAAGTTCCGGAATCAAAAAGGCGGTGGTTGTTCTTTTAATCTGAACCTGAAAACACGCAATGGCGTTCTTTTTTCTATGGCTGTTGTGGGGGCTGCAATGGAAGGGCGCTTGTTACTCAGGGATGCTTCCCGGCTTTTGAATATCAATAAGATCAGTACTCTCAACGATTTTGCCAAGTCTCTGAATGGATAGTCTCTTAATGTAGGGTGAGCTGTTGATGCAATACCTTTTGGACGCGAACACGTTTATCCAGGCGAAAAACCAATACTATGCTATGGACATCTGTCCCGGGTATTGGGATTGGCTTGAGCGGGAGAATGGTCTGGGCCGTATAGGCAGTATCAGTGAAGTCGCCAGAGAGTTGAAAAAGCAGGAAGATGAGTTGAGTTCCTGAGTTAAAGGACGAAATGAACCGGATTTTTTTCTGCCTGTTGATGATCAACAAACACAGGAAATATATGCGGAAATCGCTAATTATGTCGTTCAAAACTATGAAGAGAAGCACTTTGCTCCTTTTCTCAATGTGGCTGATCCATGGCAGGTGGCCAAAGCAAAGGTAACAGGGGCGGTACTTGTTACCCATGAAGCTCTGGTACCTGCAAACAGCAAGAAGGTAAAGATACCGAATATCTGCAACCAGTTTGATGTGCAGTACATGAGCACATTTACCCTGCTGAGAAGGCTTGAGGCCAGGTTTTTTCTTCAACCGGCTGCTTGATATTGGCATACAGTTTGCCCTTCTTAAAACATTGGCCCAGTACACTGACCATTAACCATCTGACCATAGCAGGTTGGATTATAGGTGCTTACCCTGAAGATGAGGGTAAAGAGATGCTGGATGAAATGGTGAGTCAGATCATCAGGGAACACATGGCTTCATCCGGCAGTGACGAGGATGAGGATATCGACGGGTCTCGGGCACTTTTCTGTGAACTGCTGGACAGTATGGTTGAGCAGCGGAGAACTGTGTTCAGCGACGACTCGCGATTTGTTACGGATTTTGATGTGTTGCGGGAAAACGGTGGCTACCGGCTGAAAGTGTTCAGTTCGGTGGTGCCGCCAACATTGTTTGATGACTTAGTGGGGGAACCCTTTGAGGCACATAAACAGCGTCTGCTGAAGAGCCTTCAGTCGCTTGAATGTCTGGTTATTCAGTGACATCAGTAGCGAAGAAATGAATCATAGAATAAATAGTGCTAAGCCTTATGGTAACAGCGTTATATTGTTCGCCCATATTTTTTCGAATGAATTGGGGGAGCGAAGAAATGTTTTATCGCCAGGACTGATGGTTGATGGATTATTCGCAAGATGGGTTTTATTAGCTACCTGCTGTTCGAATAAAATAACCCACATACAGACTGGCCTATGGGTATTAATTCGCTAATTCGTTTTTTTCGTGAGAGTGGGGCGAAATATTTTTGCTCTGCGGCCTCGCTTGTTTTTAGAGTGGTTGGCGACCTCTTCAATTTTCGGTGGTGCTTTTTTTCTTCAAATTTGTTGATTTTTACCCACAGTTATCCCTGAAGAGCCAAAAAAAGAAGCAGACTACTTGTTGGCTGTGAAAGGCAACCAGAAAAAACTCTATGGTGAACTGGCTCGAGCCTTTGAACAGCTTTGGCAAGACAATCCGGAAGACGCTCCCAGCCTTGAATTTGCCGAACAGGAAGGTAAATCGCATGGCCGCATGGAACATCGTAGATGCTGGGTTATCAACAATATTGCTGAAGCTTCCAACGCAGCTGGCTGGAAAGCCAAAACGATAGCTGCCGTCCAGTTGGACAGCCAGAAAAAAGCCAAAGGAAACACATTAATCCGTTACTTCATATCAAGTCGTAAGCTGTCTGCTGAAGAGGTACTTGAGGCTACAAGAAAGCACTGGTTGATAGAGAACCAGTTGCACTGGGTTCTTGATGTTGCTTTTGATGAAGATCGTTGCAGGTCACGTGAGGGCTATGCAGCGGAAAATCTTGCGGTTGCAAGACAGGTAACTCTCAATCTTCTTAAGCTGGATACATCAGTAAAGGCAGGTATCAAGAACAAGCGACACAAATGTGGTTGGGATGAACATTATATGATGAATGTGCTTGGATTGATCAATATGTGATCATGTTTTTGCCGTGGGCTTAACTGCTGGGCATCGGCATTCCCAAAGTACCATTCAACAAACTGTTCCACCTCTGCCCACTCATACACCCCAACCTCGTCCAGCACAGCCTTCAATTCATGGAGCACGTTCACATCCGTCGCTTGTGAGAGGCTGGTGGCGGTGTAAAACGGGTCAAAGGCCGCCTTGATATCCTCCACTTCGTTAAAGAAGTCCAGAATAAACAGGTCTTCCGTCTTCTTGTTCAGCTTGGGAGCCGCCCGGTTTAAACGGGACAGCGCCTGCACCGCCAACACCCCCTGAAGCTTTTTATCCACATACATGGTGCACAGCTTGGGCTGGTCAAAGCCGGTCAGGTACTTGTTGGCCACCACCAGCAGCCGGTAGTCGTCCGTATCAAACCGGTCACGGGTATCACTCTCGGAAAACCCGTTCACCTCCGGCTCGGAATATTCAATACCGTCCACCGCTTTACTGCCAGAAAAGGCAATCAACACCTTAAACGGTTGCCCCCGGTCCGCCAGCAGCCGGGTCAGGGCATGGTAATAGCGAATGGCCGACTCAATATTCTGGGTAATCACCATCCCCTTGGCCTTGCCCTTCAGCTTGTTCTTATTGCCCACCACCTGCTCCATAAAATGGTCCAGCATAATCTCAGCGTTGAGGTTAATGGTCTGCTGATGGCGCTCCACAAAGGCTTTCAGCTTCTTCTGCGCCTTGCGGGTGTCAAACAGTGGATTATCCTGAATGGACTTCTGAATCTCGTAGTAACTTTTGTAGGTGGTGTAATTGGCCAGCACATCGAGAATAAACCCTTCCTCAATGGCCTGCTTCATGGAGTAAAGGTGAAACGGGTGAAAACTGCCATCCTGTTGTCGTGTACAAAACTTTTCCAGCGTCGTACTTTTCGGTGTAGCGGTAAAGGCAAAGTAGGAGGCATTGCCACGCATTTTGCGTGAACGCATCGCCTTGAGAATCTTATCCTGGGCATCCAGCGCCTCGTCTTCCTCATTGCCCACGGTGCCAATCGCCCGGTTCATATTGTCGTGGGCTGAACCACTCTGGGAGCTGTGAGCCTCATCAATAATCACCGCAAACCGGTTGTTGCTCAGGTCGCTGATGCCATCAATAATGAACGGAAATTTCTGAATGGTGGTAATAATAATCTTCTTGCCCTGCTCCAGGGCGGCCTTCAGCTCCAGGGTGGCAAAGGGCAGGCCGTTAATAAACAACACCTGGCCAATGGCTTCCCGCCGGTTGGCCAGGGAATAATGCACCTGTCGGGTAGTACTGAAAATATTGGCCGCAAACCGGGCTTTTACTTTCTCCGAGCTGCTGGCCAGCGGTGCCGGGTAGAACAGCGTCAGATGGGCGTTATCCACATCCAGCCCTTTCTTCAACAGATGCAGCAAGCCGTACTTCTTCACCAGCCGGTCATAGCGGTCGAGAATTTTTTGTTGCCAGTCCGCCCCGGCTTTTTGCAGCTTTGCCAGTTCATCGCCCTGGGTCGCCTGCAGAAATGCCCAGAACTGTTGGTTATCCACAGCGTAATGGGCATTAAAATCCTGTGCATTACCCAGCCGGTAACCGTGGTTCGGCGCAGCGGTGGTAACCCCCTCTGCTACCTTGTCCCTGTGTTCAAGGCAGGTGCCGGTAAGCTGCTGTTCGATGGCGGCCTCAAGTGCCTGCTCGTTGGTTTGGCTGACCATAATCGTCCCTCAATTGACACTGGAACCTCAGGGGTTACACTTCAGCTATGATAATCAGTTTTCTGCACAAAGGGTTGGAGCGGTTCTATCGTACCGGTAAAACCTCGGGAATACAGGCGCAACATGCCAGAAAATTGCAGCGCATTCTCACCAACCTGGACGAATTGGCGCATATTTCTGAAATGGATTTTCCCGGCTACCGTCTGCACCAGCTGAAAGGAGAACGGCAGGGTATCTGGTCGGTCACCGTCAGTGGCAACTGGCGAGTGACCTTCCGACTGACTCAGGCCGGTGTCGAAATAGTCAACTATGAGGATTACCACTGATGGCCATGTACAACCCCGCTCACCCCGGTGAAATTCTGGGTGAAGATCTGCTGAAGCCGCTTGGACTTTCCGTTACCCAGGCGGCGGAACACCTGCGCGTCAGCCGTAAGACCCTGTCCAAAATCATCAACGGCCGGGGGGCGATTACCGCAGAAATGGCGTTGCGTCTGGAGAAGGTGTTTGGCAAACCCTCTGCCGACCACTGGCTGCGGATACAAAACGCCCATGATCTCTGGCATCTCAAGCAGAGGGAGCTGGACGTTACCCCCTACCGGCCGGATGCCGCCTGATGCACTCAGGCGACTTTGATTTTGCCGGTGACGGCGCTGTTGATCAGGGTGGCTTTGTACTCTTTCAGTCGTTCAATTTGTTGCTGGTGGAGGGTGATGGCTTTGTTAGTTTTCGTTAGTTGTTGCTCAATATGGGCTGCTATCCGCTCCTGTTCTGCCAGCGGCGAAATAAACAGATCAACCTTGGAGAAATTCTCAAAGTTAAGGTCTTGCCCGTCACGGATAAAACTGGCTGTAGACTGAAGCGCTTCTATATATCCTGGCATCTTGAACAGATAGCTGAAATAGCCTGGGTGGATGGTTTCCAGAGGTCGCAGCACAACATAGGATGAACGGATACAACCTGAAGCCCACGCCCGCTCAAACCCTTCCTGGAAGCTGCGCATGCATAAAATCATCAAGCTCAACATGCTTTCTTTTGTCCAGGTGAAACTGAATCTTTACCACCTTGCGCCCAATCAACCTTTCGTATTCTTCCTGCGGGATAACACCGTTGGCTTGCGTAGCGGAAAGCTGAACATCCTGAATTCGGCTTTGCTTGGGTTTGTCTGCTATTCGTTTGGAATCCCTATCAACACAGGCTAACCGTTTGTCTACACGATACAGGTTATGCTTAATTTCCAGGCTCTCCATAGCCTGCTCCCAAATGCGATAGTCTTGGTGTTAAAAATTTTGCCTTTTTCATTCACCGTTGCGTAGAGCATATGCACATGCAGGTGAGCCGTATCTCCGTGTACAACGAAAAGGGCTGGTCGCTGCCCCGGGGCAACCATATCTAATGATTCTCTGGCCAATTTGCAGGCAGTTCCTGCATCCAGCTTTTGACTGTCTGATGAGTGAAAACTAATCACACGGTGTTCCCACTGTGATTGCGAATCTTTCTTTCCTGGTCGGTTACGCTGGTTCCAGTCTACGATCTCGCGGATGAACGATTGTGCCGATGCTTTCGGAGAGTCGGTTATCAAGATTGGATTGGCAAGGTCTGTCTCTATATGCAGTACTCGCTCACTACTCTCTGCCTTTTGCATTGTTTTGACGTCAGAATCCTGCTGTTTTGCATCTGGGTCCAACATATAGCGTGCAACGGAAATTCCTTTTGCGATACTTCCGGTCAGTTTGGCATCAGCAATCATCGTTTCTGGCTAGGGATTTTACGAAGAAGCTGATTGCTTCAATCACCAGCTGGAGTTCGCATGTATCAGGGACTTTTCCGGAACGCATGATAGTTACAAGCTCATTGACCATATTCCCGATGTGGGCCACTTCTTCCAGCTGCCGCCGTTCAACCTCTGATGGTGGCGGAGGTAAGGCTGTGTTTTGATGCAGAGAGAGGAGGTATTCTGATACGTGCAAATTCAGTGATTTTGCTTTTGTCTGGATTGCAGATTTTTCCTGAGTACTTACCCGGATTTGGATTGTTTTGGTTTTCTCCATGATGGTCGTACTTTTTGATGTGCATAGGATACCGTGGTTTAGGGCGGGAAAACGGTAAGGGGTAATTTTTTTCCCCAGATATGTTGGTGCTCTACGGCATTAGAAACTTTCAGAAAGGTGTTGATGTGCTTTTGGAAAGTGGTTGACGCTTGAATTTTATTGGTCGTTTGCTGTAAATGGCATTTGCTTTGCCTTATCCGGCAAGCCCGTTGCTGAATTCGACATTTATTGTCGAACGGCCCAAAACACGTTGACTCAGTACGTATCCGAATATTTTATATTGCCTGCGGCGGAGTGAAACGACGCCGCACCCACTCAGTGCGAGTGCACACTGAGTCAGCTGCAAAAAGTCATGTCATGACTTTGCCCTTGCTTGCATTCCGCAATGCTCTGACTGATAGTTCAAATCTGCCATATTCAGCCAGTAAACCCTCCCGCGAGAGAACAGCCAAGAGATACCGTGAATGCTTGAAATATTAATATCTGCGACCAATGCCTTTTGTAAATACATGAAGGTTGATCCTGATCGGTTCCCAGTCCGGATGGTAAACGGGTGGGTACCCAACCCATAGCCACAGGGGAAACGGTTATTGCCTGGCAGGTCCATGCGGTTAAGGGTTACCGGAATAGAGAAGGGTGTACAGATGTTATTGCAGTAGAAGCCCGCAGTCGCTATGCCATTCTGTTTTCTAACCCGATGTTTTCTGATGTAGACGAGTTTACGGAGCGGTTCACCAAACGCTGGGCCAGAGAGTGTATCCATATGGCCATAGAGAGTGGTGCTACCACAGAAGCGCAGGCTCAGACCATGTATGACCAGTTTCTCGATATGGAAAAGGGAATCCGGTTTGTCAGAAATACCGATCTCAGTGTCAACGGACATGTTGCCGATGCTGAACAGTGGCTGAGCCAGTCCTATGAACATTACGGGCTGGAAAAACTGGACGAGAGTGAAGAGATTGGGTTGGGAATGCACCGAATCAACTGTGTCCACAAAAAGGCTAAGGCGTATCCTGGTGCAAAACAAATGGAGCGTTTCATTCCTATGTCACGGATGGTGGATGACTGGCTGTTCCGGTTTGCCAGAGGTCTGTCTGCGTGGGCGTATCCACAAACGCCGGATGGGGATTTTCCGAACCCATTTCCTGCAGCAGCAGCTACTGTTATCGGGCAGGAGAGATCATTGGCTTTGCCAGATAATGTGGTCAGCCTTGATGAGGTGCGTAAGCGTAAGAAGGTGCAGAAGGCATAACAGTCATGAGTGAATACCAGTATTACGAGTTGGTGGCCGTTGACCGGCAGTTGTCCAAAGATGAGATGGGGTATCTCCGGGGGATTTCCAGCCGGGCGCAGATATCGCCTAACCGGTTTTGTAACACCTATAACTACGGTGATTTGAAAGCCGACCCAAGGCAGTTACTGAGCAGGTTCTTTGATGCTTTTGTTGTCCGTTGGAATGACAAAAAACAGAAGTGGGTCTTCATTGTGACCAACCATTGAGGAAATCTCGACGCACAAGGCAATGAACAGCGGGACTCACCTGTTTGGTAATGTCATTTCATCGTTGATGAATGCAGGAAAGTCATTGGTCTCATGCATTAAGAAGCTGCTGGACTTCTGGGGAGATAATGCGAAAAGAGAACACCCTGCGCGGGATGGTTGTTCAAGGCGTACAAGATTAGGCCTTTGTGCGGTGGGTGGGGCTTAATGTCTACCTTAAGAAGAACTACTTATACTCGTGCTCAAGAATATGAGAGATGTGTTTTGATAGCGGAGTGTTACTATGAACTATGTTTATTAGTTTCTTTACTTCCTGAAAACTTCTACCCGAGTAAATAGCTTCAATGTTTACACTGTATGTATTTCCATTAAATAAAACTTTGTTGGGGTTATTAGTATTTGTATCTTCTTCAATACTGGAGGAGTGACGAGGTGCAATAAGAAAAACATGCCCATTTTCAAATAGTCCTGTATACATTGTATATTTTTCATCTTTGTATTTAGTGGTTGCGTTACCCAGCTCAATAATTGCCAGGAAACATTTAATATCTACCCGTTCTGGATCTTTAACAAGCCCTGAGTGTTGGTCGTATACATATCGTTTAAAAAAATGATCAAATTTTCCTGAATTGTAGATTGATTTTAAACTCTCATATTTGCTCGAATGTACTACTGTTTTCATATTTTTGAATTGAATTCGATGCCTTAAATCTTCGATAATCTTTTGATCAATAGAATTGTTGGCATTATGGCAGGTCTGCTTGAGCCGGAGCGCGTCGGGCAGAGTCAGTTTATTGGCGATATGTTGAATAACCTCAACTGGCAAGCAGTTGAAATAACCAGGTTGTAGCTGTTGGTCAAATGTTGATTCTGCTAATTGCGGGGGAATACTGGGCGATAATCCTGTTTGATTACATGGAGCATCGAATGGCATAAGATAGTTCTTATATTTCCTTCTCTTCCAAGTCCTAATAGAACCTGAGTTTGCGAAAAAGTTCCATCTGCGGGCGAGTGTGTGATGCAATGCAAAACCGGGGAATCCACACCGGCAACATGCTCTCAGGCAGCCTGATCTTTGGAAAAAACGACAGTATCCAAGCGCTGTGAGCAGTCTTGCACTAATAGTCAGAGGTTCCCTTTCCATACATTTGACTAAATGAACTTTTCATCGCCCCTGCTGTCTAATCGAAAAAAGAATATAAATTATATTTTTTATTTCTGTTTTTTGTTATCCGGGGGTGCAATACGCACTGAATCAGAAAAAGAGCAACCACCATCATTACCTATGTTACCAACGACAATTTCGACGAATTTTCCAGCCGCCGACAGTAGCAGACCTCTTGAGGATGACCATGCCGTTCAGCGTCGGTATTTCAACCGGGATATCAGCCAAATACTGGGCCTTCCTCCGGTAGTCAACAATACCAGACTCATTGGTATGGAGTATGAGTCCAACAGCGTCACATTCACAGCTCCTGGCATCACCCTCAGAAAAGGCACAGTACTTGCGGAAACCCCGGGATGTTACTTTGGCTACCCATTAATGAGTCTGACCATTGATCAAGCGGGTGGGGAGCAAATACTGGCAATACTGGAGACGGTGCTGGCACCGCTGTCATCGGAGACGCTGGTCAAACTGCGTTTATGTGAGCTGGTAGAGAAACTGTTTGAGATGCTGGCAACCATCCCCTCAGAGACCGGCATGGCGCTGGAAGAACTGCTCCAACAATACAATCGATGGCTGGAAAGCCTTGATGGGTTTGACGAGCGTACCTGTGCTCTTTTGCGATTAGCGGCAGTCCATGAGCCGACCTCCCTCAGACACGACCAGGGTATTAACTGTGGGCTGCTGAATCAAGCGGAGGTCAGCACCTTGACCGGCAAAGGACCTCTGACATTAATAAAGATACCGGATCGGGAGGCCGACTGGGACTATTACAAACAGACCAGCTTTTTTGTAGAGTTCAAAAATATCAGACAACTTGCGAATATCCCCCAGCAAACAGAACTCTATTCATTGCTTGATGCAGCCTGTTGGTGTGAAGCAAAAGAGATCGCTACCGCTCTGTTGAGGGAGTTCGGAATAAAAACTGAACATGAAAATACACTGCCTGTCTTTATGCACTGGTCGTACAACTGTCTGAAAATAATTAACTATGGTTTTACGACCAGAACGCGTGGTGGTCAAGGAGTTATCCGCCATGTACCTTTGTGCATCAGAGCTGGCCAGCTTCAGGCGGTGTTTCAACTACTATCAGATGAGACCGTTAACGAGTTGGTCACAAGCATTAATAGAGATCGGGAGAACGAGCTGTACAAGGTCATAATACTGATATTTCTGGACTACGGTGGCTGGAAAGAATTTCCTGAAAAACGCACCGCCTATGAAAAGTTGGAGCAATGGCTGTTTCACGAAGCCCGGGAACTGTTTAAAGTCCTCAAAATAAGGCATCAGCGCGGTAAACACCACGTGTATAGCCCTTTTTCATCAACTCCTTATATTGTCACCAGAGATAATGAGAAACTGATATTGCCTGATCCGGGCAAGGCAGCTGGTTACTTGCAAGATTTTGTTCTGACCAAGCGCAACGACAAATATTATTTCCTCTATGAATTAACAACAATTAAGGAAGCAAGTTATTGCGTTATCGAGTTCAGACTGCATCAGGGCAACTGTGGGGAGCTAAGTGTTTTTGATCTTCCATTCAATAATCCGGAAAGACCCTTTGATCCATTACACCTCACCGAAAATGAACAACAGATGATGGATATTCTGTTTGAAAACCGAGTGGTGCAAACCTTAGACGATATCATGTGGCTCCAGAACCTTCGCTCTTTGCTTGAATCTCTACCCGATCTGGGTACTGGACAGATATAAAATTCAAGCTAGCCTCAAGAAAACCTTCCGACAATATGGGCTTGCATTCTGGCGCTATTTAACAGACAGGCTTACAGGTAGCGGAACACTCCCAGGATTGGCTCAGAAAATCGAGAGTGCTGCACAATGGTTGTCGTGTGGCTTAAGTGCGGCTTTTTGTGTGCATACATCAGGGGTCGTTAATTAAAACTCAAATACAGTCATAGAGAAAGTCGTAAAAGGTGGTCAATAAATGTATCAAGCCAATGTCAATGCGACTGGGGTAGGCCCACATATACTGGCGATCTGTCTCTCAAGACGACTAAGACTGTTTCGAGGCAAGCAACGCTGGCTTCAAAATCGTTTTGCAGAAAGGTAAGCATTGAAGAAGAGGCCTTAGCCAGGGGAGTCAAACGTCAAGCAGAGTGTGATAATCCTGTCGCTGCAGATCTCAGAGACAAAAGCTGCAAAATGACAGAATCTGGCTTAACTGATCAAAACTCACTGAAAAAAACAGCTCAGAAAATTTTTATAGGTAATAGAGAGTATACTCGTCAGGAACTTGCTGAGACATCAACTAAAGAGCTTAACCTGCTTCTCAAGAAAGAAAATAGCAAGGAAGTTAAAAGTTTCGTGAGATATATTAGAAGAGCGGAAAAAAAACAGGCGTCATCAAGCAGGATATAGAAAAGAGGTAATGGCTAATAAACAAGCTGTTGCCAATGAAGTGAAAATGTTGAAGTCTGAAAAAAAAGGCTGGAGTTAGAGAAGAAATCTCTAATAATGGGAAAAAACAAGCTTAAGTTAGAGAACAGGGCTATTGTAGCGTTAAAGAACAGGTTGGAGTTAGAAAACAGATTTCTAATAACGGAAAAAAACAGGTTAGAGATAGAGGTCAGGTCTCAAATAGTGCCTGTCAGAAAACCCATGAATAATCCGACTCAACAGGCACTGACAAAATTTTTTTGAAGACAAAACAGGCCGCTCATGCCAGTCGCCTCCTTTTTTGATCAAAACTTAATCATTTCCCCGTT
>NZ_JAGHQV010000057.1:0-28404 GCF_017744175.1 Thalassotalea sp. G20_0
TGAAGCACCCGAAGGATCTGGCAGATAATTTCTGGCCATTGGCCCGTTATATGGCACCGGCACTGGGCGAGTATTTGCCCGCTACTTTCGGCAAACCTTCTCTGCGCTGTACCGCGAAGATGGCCGCGATTATCCACTCAATATTCCCTCAACAGGGCATTGAGTCTGATCTTTTGCCGGTACTGGACAACAACATCCATCCCTATTCCGGGCAACGGCTGCGTCTGCTGTACGATGCCCTGCGGGTCTGCGGCAGCCAGAGTATCCCGGTGCATCAGCAAGCCCGGGATTTGAACCAGCAACTGACCGCCATTACCCAATGCCATCCCTCCGAGCCACTGGAACAGCTGCAACAGCAGCTTCAGCACGCCTTCCCGGAACCGCTGCTGACAACCTCCCTGCAGACACTGGCCTCAGATTGGCTGAAGGCCAGCTGTCATCATCAGCAGCAACAGGGCAAGCGGCTTGAACAGCTCACCACCATGCTCAGACAGCATAAGATCATTGAACTCAATGGCCCGGCGGGTACCGGTAAATCCTGTCTGGCTGTCGCCACCGGGCAAGCGTTACAGGAACGGCGGCAGGCATCAATGAACCGGCTTGCCGCTGGCCCACAGCCTGACCAGCACACGGTGAAAACCCTGACCCTGGGACCGAACACCACCTGGGAAGACCTGTACGGTTCGGTCTCCCTGAAACGAGACCGGCAGGGCAATACGGTCTCTCATTCGGTACCCGGCCAGATAACGGATTGGGCCAGGAGAAGACGCCCGGGCCTGCTGGTTATTAATGAAGCCAACCTGGTGCAGCACGGACTATTGTCACCACTGGCCGGTTTGCTGGAATCGTCTCCCCGGCTCTGCGTCAATGGCCAGACGTTCGAGCTAACAGATAACCACCGGGTTTTGTTGACCGGTAATCCGGAAAATTATCCGGGACGGAATCTTGACCCTGAATTGCAAAGCCGGATTCTGCGCCTCTATTACCGGCCACTGCCGGAGTCCGTTCTGCAACAAGCCATCATTGAGCCACTCCTGCCGGATACCTGGCCAATGGAGCTGAGGTCCACCACTTCGGCCACCATCCTCTCCCTGCTGGCAGAGTACAGAGAAAAGGTATCCACAGACTATGAGCTGACGCCAAGGGATCTGAAAGACATCATGGCCCGGTTCCAACTGATCACGGCGGATGCACCCTGTCCCACCAGCCAGGCACAGGTGTTGGCACTGGCTGACGAAGCGTGCGGGCAAAGCCTGGGTGGGCGGATCGATCGGGACCAACGCCCCGAATGGCAAGCGCTCAGGGATTACTGGCACAGTTCCGGTAAGGTGGACCGTTCATTACTGGAGCAGCACCAGCGGGCCTTCACACAGTTTTTCGGACAGTTGGCACAGGTGAACAAAAAGCAATCGACGCCGCTGGTCATCGATACTCCGGCTACCAGAGAGTACATAAAAACCTGCTGGCAATTTCTGCAACTCAGGGAACCGGGAAGAGTGGCCATGGTGGTGGAAGGTACTGCCGGGTGGGGTAAGGATGCCCTGTTACTGTTGACCCTGACCACCTGGCAACAGCAAACCGGAAAAGGCTTTCAGCATCTCAATGGGACACCGGACCAGTTTAACCAGTTTGTGCAGGCCTTTAACCGTGCCTGGCGTCTGGGTGAGGTATTAGTGGTCAGTGAGCTCAATATCATTCCTTCCGGGCTATTGGAAGAGTTTCTCAATGACCGCCTGCCACTGCCTCACAAGGCCGGGTTCAAATTGATTGGTACCGTAAATCCGCCCACCTATCCCGGACGGACCGCATTCCCGCCGTCATTGACCAGTCGATTTACCGGTGTTCATATCCACCATGATACCCGGGATGACTACCGGCTCAGGCTGCAAGCCATGGGGGTATCTGAGGATCTGAGTCGGTGGCTGACCGATTGCGCCAGTGCCCTCAATAATCATTTCCGACAGCGACGCATTCCCCTTGAACTGACACTGCCGCAGCTGCTCCGGGCGGCCGATCGATTGGGCAAAATCGTCATGGACCAGTGGACTAAACATCTATTACTGGAGTGGTGGCCCTATATGAAGGACTGTAAATACCGCTTTCAGTGGCCTTATACTCCTGGAAAGGGAGCCTTCAGAGGTCCGGACACTCATTCACCGGAGAGTTTCAGCCTGGGCTCGCCGCCCGGTGTGTCCAAAAACTTTCAGGTAACCCGGTTTTTTCCCGGTAAATGGAATCCCGATCTGTATCGACTGGAGCTGTGCACAGCCGATGTGACCACTGATAAGCAGTTAGTTAAAATCCTGTTGCCAATAAACCCTGTGGAGCAGCGCAATCTTTTGTCCGTGTTAACCGGGCGAACCGATCTGAAAACCGGCGAAACCCCCGGGCGCATGACACTGGAACCGGGCTGCAATTGGCAACCATTGCCATCACTGACCCCCAACGACCGGTTGACCGGTCTGAGATCCATTCCGAAACAGACGCAGCTGGCACGGGATATGCACACCGACCAATACTTTCTTCGTTCCGGACTCTCGGAACCGGTGACCGTAGATTTTATTATTAAGCCCGACCTGACTTATTTTCAGCCGTTAACGGCTGATGATCCCATCAACAGACAGCCCCTGCTTTGCCCTCCCCTGATCAAAGTACATCTGGATCAGGAGGTGTTCAGCGAATACCCGACTCCGGGATACCGGAAGTTGCGGGAAATAGGGCAGATAGAGAATCTGCCCGAACGGCTACTGGCCCTTGTCGATTGGTTCAGGGCATTTTCTTACGATCGTCCTTTTGACGAAACCGGCATCAGCCTGGTCAAGAAATTGTTGCTGGAACAACAGGGAACCTGCCGCCATCGTGGGTTTCTGTTTCAAATACTCTGTCTTTACTGGGGTATTGAGGCCCGGTTAGTACAATCGGGCTCACATGTTTTCGTTGAGGTCAGATCCTGCAATGGGTGGCGACTTTGTGATTTAGGGGGCGCTGGCAGCTCCACTTACAGTTATTCATCAGAGCCGGAATGGCACAATATTTTCAAGTCAGCGCCAGTGGAACCCGTCAATTCGCCTTACGCTCAGGACGGAGCCGCTGATGGCTGGAACGGGATATTGTCACTGGCCGCTTCTCTGCTCCAGCAACACAAGTGTACTGAATCTGAATTACCCCAAGAGGCGATAAAACATTTCCAGGATATCTTTCTGGAAACGTTCCGGAAAAATTTCCGCCCTATCCCCATCTGCGGGTATTTATCATCAAGTCGATCTAAGCCAGTCTCGTCAGATTACGAATGGGATAACAGTATCTTGGCATTTCAGATTGCCCGCTATTGGGCACCGGAACAGTATTTGTTGGCGGCCCGGCATGCCATTGACCATTTTTCCACCCTGGCCCCCCCGGAAAAAAAAGCCATTATCGACTGGAGCCACTGTATGCTCATCTGGTCAACCCACTATAAGTCTCCCCTGAATCATCCTTTCTGTGAGTGGTCGGAGTTTGCCTGGCAACTGTATTTGCAAAGCCCGAATGACTTCCCCGTCCTGCCTGTTCAAAGCCTGCAGACCATTATCCGGTTCAATTTTGATCATAATGGCATGGCTCAACGAATAAGCCAGCGCCTGTTCCAGATTGAGTCAATCGATAAAGTCTATCTGAAAAATGTCCGCGACAGTCCGGAAATCGGCAATTTTCCCCTGCTGTGCTCCCTGGAACAATTGCCACAGGTGGCGGCTACCGAAGTTTATTGGAGTCATGCCTCCCGGGGTAAACCGGATATTGCCCGACTGATCCGTGGTCAGCCCTGTTTCCCGCAAACATCAACGTACTACCAGGAAACCAATACCCTGATAGTGGCCGGCCTGTTTTTGATCGACAGGGCGTGGGACACTCTCCGGCAAAGCACCAATAAACTGACCGGCGCAGCCTTTCTTGAGGAACTCCCTAAGCCCCAGATCATGACTTCCCTGAATGATCACATCGATGATGAAGAAAATAACCGGCAGTTAATTCGTCTGATCGGCGATAAACGCTCTGCTGACATATATACCCCGGTGATATGTGAAGACCTGAAAAGATTCCGGGTCTTGATCGTTGGCAACTTCCGTGACCGGGTAACCATTTTTGAAAGCCCGGCAGGGCAAAATTTCAACCTGATCGGCAGTGGGATTTTTACTCCGGGTATTGCCCTGAATTGTGAGGATTCGCTGGGAACCATAAAACGCTTGATCAATGAACACGATGCAACCATTTTAAGCAGGTATTAATGGCAGACTATTCTCGGACAGCCTCCTCGATCTTGCATTTTTTGCTTGATGGTCCCCCTGATTCTATCGATCCGAGCCTTTTACGCTTTTGTGTTGAAGTACTGCCAGCTTGATTAAGAACGTCAACAAACGCCTGCCTTTGTTCACCCACCAGGCTTAACAGAATTTTTAACCTGAACTGTCCTATTGTGCTTGTATCCGCCCCTCTGGCGATGAGATTTTCAACGGCTTCCAGGTCTTTTGCCAAAAGTGCGAAATAAAGAAGCGTTGCTCTTCGAGGCTGGGAAACTAGCTGATTAACATCGGTAAAAGCATTCAAGGCTTTAGGTAGTAATTCCTTAAGCAACTCGATATGGAGAGGGTTGTCATGATCAAAAATTGCATCAAAAACAGTGAGCCCGACTCTAGTACAAAGCTCAATTCTGGCTCCTGCTGCAAGGAGTATCCTGGCCACTTCAGGTGCATTTTTCTTTAAAGGTTCGAGCGGGTAAAAAAAAGGGCGTGTCGCATAAAAAAGAGGAGTGCCATGATCTTGATCAAGCGCATTCACATCGTCGTGTTTGACTATCAGTTTTTTCAGTGCCCGCTCATGCCCGGATTCTGCGGCAAAGTGAATGACCTTACGCCCGTTATTATTTGCCAGATCGAAGGAAGCACCATTGTCAATCAAGAGGTCAAATAGTACGGGAATTTCAGGTTTTCCTGCAGCCAGATGGAGAGCCGTGCGACCAGTTTCATCCCGGATATTCATATCTGCCTTGTGATCCAGAAGTAGCTGCATTGCCTGCAAATGACTGTTTTCTACCGCATGGTGCAGAGCTGTCATGCCTGATTTATCTTGCTTATTAATATCAGCACCACCACTCAATAATGATAGGAGCAACTCCAAATTACCGTTATTCGTGGCAATGTGAACGGCTGCCTGGGCCTTCCATGAATGAGGAGCGTCCGGGTCTGCGCCATCAGCAATCAGTTTGAGGGCTTCTTCTGCCTCACCGGCCTTAACTGCATGGGCAACGGGTGAGAAAGCGATTT
This sequence comes from Thalassotalea sp. G20_0, assembly GCF_017744175.1. Taxonomy (NCBI): domain Bacteria; kingdom Pseudomonadati; phylum Pseudomonadota; class Gammaproteobacteria; order Alteromonadales; family Colwelliaceae; genus Thalassotalea; species Thalassotalea sp. G20_0. Next base: position 5,298 of record NZ_JAGHQV010000057.1, read on the forward strand.
CACAACCAGCAAATGAGCCGCAGGCAGGACATTTGTTATAAAGTAAAGGGTTGACTGTGCGGCATTCCCGCAGACACTTGTCATGGAAGAAATGCATGCCAGGAGCGTGTTGACGATTATGATAAGGATCAAGCACGTGTAACACTTTAACAGAATGCAGGCCAAAAAAACCTTCACCACATATGCAGCCGGAAGCAATATTTTCCTGGGTGGCACCACTGGAAATATCTTCTTCCGAGATGATCCAGGGTCCCTCGGAAATCAATTTCTGTAGTTGAGACAGGTTAAAATGGTGAGAGGGTAGATCCATTGTAATTTCCTTTTTCAAGCTTGGAAAAACAATACTTATCTTTCATCAGCAGGCACCCCTGCAAAAGGCTGGACTTTAAAAAAGCCGCTGCCAATCGGATCAATATTATTTTTAAAAGTTCCCTGTGCAGGAGTAATCGCTGAAAATTTACATTAAGTGCATTAACAGCCATGCTGGCTTCTTTATACAAAGCTTGGTAGCCATTCAGCGGTTTCAGTGAAAATCTCTGAACTTTTTGTAAACACTAATGTCCAAAATAAGAAGAAAACGAGATCTTTCTCCATAAAACAGTCTTTTCGTGAGGTCTCAATAATGGGTCAGGTCACAACCTGAAAAGGAACAATCGTTTCAAATAAAACTCCTTTTCCCCTGAAATTTAACGAGTTTAAACTTGAGCGAAAAGGTGTTGCTCATTTTTTTGATGGTCAGAACATAAAAGCGATGTTCAGCCCCTCGGGACGCCATGTCCTGTTCCAGGACTTCCATGAAGTCCGCGGCTGGAGTTGTGATGACGAGGATGACAGGCGGGAGGAAGTTGTACTAAGGGTCCAACCAGATAAAATCGCCATCTTCAGCACTTCCGGGCACTATGCGATGGCAGCAGTAGAAGGGTTGTGCAAAGTCTGGAGCTTTGACGGCGGGACTAACTGGCTGGAACAGTTAGTGACACACAATATCGGCAGGATTAAGAATGTTCAATTGAGGCGTTGTGGACAATGCTGTCTGTGACCCATTGACCGATGAACCTGTCCACAGCCACGCAATGCTCCAGATATTGGCTGGCGACGAGGAACAGGACGGAGACTTTAAAATCTTCGGCTACGACCGTTATGGCAATTGGTGCCAAAAGGCAAAAGGAAACCACGGTGTCACCGTCTCTTCAGGCAGTTTCAGCCCCTCGGGACGAATGCTGTCGACCTGTAGTGACGACAGCGCCAGCACCTGGCAGATCAACCCTCAGAGTGACAGATCAGAGAACAAATACCCATAACAGGATAAGCAACTGAGATTGAGAGCTGGTGTGAAAAGCTCCGAGAAGAATAAAAATGAATCTATGTTTTGATAGCGAACAAATAGCAGCAAGATTGGTGACTGACAACAGTGACGTTAAACAAAGTCCGGATCCGGTTAACTCCGGAACTTCCGGTAATTCATTGCATTTTTACGGGATTCCTTTGAAAAAATCCGGGGACATTACTACTCACCTCAGCTGCGATGAGATTTCGGAATTGAAAAGAGAGTTTGAACAGCTCAAGTTGGCAGCAGTTACCTCCCGCGACATTAAGAAAAATTGGCCATATCAACACATATATGTCAGCACTGTTGACAAACATGCACCCGGGAAAATGGCAAACACAACGGCTCAAAACTGCAACGATATACCTCCGGATTCTCAGATCGAGCAATTCATCCCCTCTGAGATAACATTTTCCGGGGACATAAATAAGATGATTGAGTGGGACACATATCAACTTGAGCTACAAGCGGTGGTTCATCTTGATGGGAAGATTAAAGAAGCCAGGTTAAGTCCCTCGGAACGCCATGCCATGATATGGGGGGAAAATGAAGTCCACTGTTGGAGTCGTTATAACCTGGGGAACTGGCAGGAGGAAGGCGCACTCAGGGGTAGAACTGTTGAAAAAGCCACCTTCAGCCCTTCCGGGCGCTATGCCCTGGCTGCGGCAGAGGGACTCTGCAAAATCTGGTGCTTTGGGGAAGGGGCCAACTGGTTTGAACAGATACCGATACACTACCGAAGCTCTCTGGCCAACATTTGTTTTTCACCCACAGAGCGGGCATTGGTGATCACCAGTCGTTCCGATAACCACCATACAGATACATTCGCACTTTACGTTTGTAACGATAATGGCCGCTGGGTCTCCAAATGTTTGAGTGATGGGAATCAGGGCGTGTCTTTCAAATTCAGCCCCTGCGGCAATAACATCCTGGTCACTTCCAAAGGCGGTGCCGAACTTCTGAACATTTGCGTTGATGGCCGTGTCATAAGTCAATATTCATTTAACAGCCAGAGCAAAAACGTCCGGGCTGCCTTCAGTGAGGCTGGACATCATGCAGTTATTTTCACAAAAAGCGTTTATCCACATGAAGAGAACCAACTAAGAATCATTGGTCGTGTTGGTGACAAATGGCAAGAGATGGGCTCCTTTAATTACGTTGGCCTCATTTGGGATGCCGAACTCAGCGAGTCAGCACGGCATCTGATGATTCACACTCATGATGAAAAAATCAGAATCTGGAGTGTAAACGACGAAGGGCGCTATGTTGAAAAGAAGGTAGTTCCTGACAAACCGTCAGGAGTAGCCTGGAAATTCAGTAAATTAGAAGATGTAATTCTCATGCATTATTCCGAAAAAGACCGTATTCAAATCCTGAACTATGACCGTCGGGGGGAATGGAGAGAACAGGAAGGGTCTTTCGAAGATCTTTGCGGAGCCTGCTTCAGCGCAATCCCGGAATCCAACTGTATTATGATCTACTCCATAGATACTGTTCGTGTCCTGCATGATATCAATAAAGACACCGCGCAGGTTAAAGATATCGAGCCAAAAGAGAGTATTACAAAAGCCTACATCAGCCCATCAGGGCGCTATGTTCTGACCGAACATTCTGAAGAAGATGGGCTTTTGGCCAGGGTCTGGGGATTTGACAGTGAGGGTAATTCAATTGCCAAAGCTGCGATCTACCGTCCTGCATCTGACAGCGGATATTTCTTCGATTTAGATGAAGCCGTATTCAGTGCCTCGGAGCAGATGCTCAGGCTATACTGTCGTGGTCGTCAAAACTTGATCATTTTATGGGGTTGTGACGATAACGGTTTATGGACCGAGCGCGGTGTTGTTGACAATGTCGGCAAAGAGCCTGTCCACAGCCATGCAATGCTCCAGATAATGGCTGTTGACCAGGACAAAAAGAGTGAATTTAAAATCTACGGTTACGACAGGAACGGCTATTGGCACCAAAAGGCAGATGGGTGCCATGGTACAGGCAGTGTCCAGACAGGCTGTTTAAGCCCCTCCGGGAGGCTGTTGTTGACGTGTGGTGACGATAATAATGTCAACATCTGGAACATCGACGCCCCAGAGAAAGAAATATAAGCAATTAGCGCCAAAGTGCTGCGCTGGCTTTTTTGCCACGCAGCTCTCTGTTCTTTCACGCCTGAAAAACATCATCGGTATTGCCGCATACACCACGGCTTAATCAGGAATCTGCAGCACCTGCCCCACACGAATAGTATTGGTACTGGATAGCCGGTTGGCACGCTTCAGGTCATTCATACTGATTTCAAACCGATTGGCAATCTCTGACAGCGTATCCCCCGGTTTAATCACATACCGTGATGGCCGGGTGTTAAGGGTACCCTCCTGTTTCCACTTGGCAACCAGTGTGTCCGGTGGCGGCTTTTTGTAGAACCAGCTTTTCGTACCATTGAAAATAGCTTTCGCCATCGCCTTCTGGTGACTGCGGCTCTTTAGTTTTCTGGCCTCTTCAGGATTGGTGATAAACCCGGTCTCTATCAGGATGGATGGAATATCCGGAGACTTCAGCACCACAAAGCCGGCCTGTTCCACCTGTTTTTTATGCAGCTGGTTAATCCCACCCATATTGGCCAGAACTTTATTGCCCACTTCCAGGCTGGACGACAGTGTTGAGGTCATGGACAGGTCCAGCAGAACGCCGGCCAGAACATCATCCTTATCCCCCAGGGATATACCGCCTTCTCCCCCAATCTGGTCTGATGCGTTCTCTTTCTGGGCCAGCCAGCGAGCCGTTTCTGATGTGGCACCACGGCGTGAAAGGGCATAAACCGACGCCCCTTTGGCACGACGATCCTTAAAGCCATCCGCATGGATGGAGATAAACAGATCGGCTTTATTGTCCCGGGCAATCTGGGTACGACGCCGGAGGTCTATATAATAATCACCCGTACGAACCAGCACTGGCCGAAAGCCCTTTTCTTTACCCAGCAGGGTGGCCAGCTCTTTGGCTATCGCCAGGGTTACCTGTTTCTCATAACCACCGCCGTAGGCAATGGCCCCGGGGTCTTCACCACCGTGGCCAGCATCTATCGCCACGACAATATCCCGATGACCAGTGGGCTTTTGCCTGACCACTGGCTGTGGTTTTCTGCTCTTATCATCAAACAGATCAACCACCAGGCGGTGGCCATAAGTCGCATTGGGTTTCAGCAGAAAACTTTCGCTGGACACCTTTTCACTGAGATCCAGAACGATACGCAGGTCATTTTTATTACGGGCACCATGGCGGATCTTTTGAATCGGTGTATTTTTCAGTTGCAGGCCACTGAATGAGCCACTGAGCCGGGCACCGTCAACATCAATAACCAGCCGGTCAGGGTTACTCAGGTGGAATTTATTGTGTTCAACCGCATCGGAAACATCAAACACCAGTCGTGTTTTATCCGGCGACCGCCAGAGTCTGACATTTTTAATCAGCTTATAGACCGCTTCAGCTACCTGAACCTTCAGGGCTGCAAGCCCCACGGCCAGAATGCCCAGCTGCCTGACAAAACGACGCCTGCCACCGGAAAATACCGGTTCAACCTCAGTGCCAGAGGCGGCTCTTTTTCGGGTAGGTGTTGCTGCGCGTTGTTTTATCCAAAGCCTGGCCAGAACCCGGCGAACAATCCCTGTTCTCTGACTCATCCGCCCCCCTGAAGTGCTCTTATGGTTTCCAGCGCACGCTTCCCTTTATCAGTAGCTGCGACAATCGTCGCTTTCCTGCCGGGCAACTCACTCTTGTCAAAAGAGTGATAGGCAAAGGTAATGTCCACATCAGCCTCTGGCAACTCCCCCTGTCCGCGGGTTGGCCATTCCACCAGGCAAAGCGCCGCTTCGCTGAAATAATCCCGACCACCAATAAATTCCAACTCCTCAGGGTCGGCAAGACGATAAAGATCAAAGTGATAAACCTTATGGTTATTTACCTCGTAAGGCTCCACCAGTGTATAGGTCGGGCTTTTTACCGCACCCTGATGACCAAGATACCGAAGGACACCCCGGCAGAACGTGGTTTTACCCGCACCAAGATCACCATGCAGAAAAACAATACCCCGGTCACCCAGGGCTTCTGCCAGATGCCCCCCCAGCGCCACCATGGCGTCTTCATTTTCTATCAGCAGTTCATATCTGCCTTGCATAAGCTTTTCCACACGGCCAGTTACCAATGTCTGGCTTATCAATAATAAAATTCAATCGTTGTCGAATAACCGGAATCAACTCCGTTGCCCTTAAGCCGGTTTCACCCTGACCGGCAACCACCTCATCAGCGGCGGATGCATGCAGCCAGGCCGCCATCTGGGCCGCCCTGAAAGGTGTCAGCCCCTGGGCCAGCAGTGCGCCAATAACGCCACTGAGCACATCCCCCATACCGGCCACCGCCATGCCCGGGTTGCCATCAGAGCACAGCGCGGTATTCTGGCCATCAAACATCAGTGTTCCCGCCCCTTTCAGTAGCAGGGCAATCTCTGGCTGCCTTTGCGCTGCATCCTCGCCAGTAAGAGCAGTTAATTGTCGATGACTGTCTACCAGCGCGGCAAATCGATTGTTCTGAATCGTTGGAATATCCAGACCCGTTAAGCGAGCCAGCTCACCAGGATGAGGGGTGAAAATAATCGGGGACTTTCGTCCATTTAGCAATTGTGGATGATCCGATAACAGATTCAGGGCATCAGCATCCAGCACCATCGGGCACTCTGCCGCCAGGGCATCCTTCAGCAGCTGCAGCCCCCAGTCATCACGGCCCAAACCAGGGCCAATAACCATGACACTCTTTCCTTCAGCCAGGGAACCAAGGCCGGATCGGCGCTTTACCGATACCCCCATCACCTCAGGGCAGCGAACAGCCAGCGCCGCAAGGTGTCGCCTGCGGGTAACCACCGTCACACGGCCAGCACCGCAATGGAGGGCAGACTCAGCGGCCATCATGATCGCCCCCGGCATCCCGTGGTTACCACCGATAAGCAGCACATGCCCAAAATCACCTTTATGGGCGGCACGGCTTCTCGGTGACAGCCAGCCGCGAAACTGCTCCGGAGAAATTCGTCGACAGTCAGAAGGAACGGTTTGATAGACCGGTACAGGCACGCCCAGGTCATTAAAGACCAGCTCGCCACAGTATTCTGGTCCCAACCCTGTCATCAGCCCCTGCTTCAGGCCAATAAAAGAGACGGTAACTTTGGCCTTAACCGCCACTCCCAGTGGAATTCCAGTATCAGCACAAAGGCCGGACGGGATATCCACAGCACACACCGGGCTTTCAAGATGATTCAGGCGTTTGATGGCATCCTGATAGTCGCCCCGCACCTCGCCGGAAAGCCCGGTACCGAGCATGGCATCCACAACCACATCCGCACACAGGGACTGGGTTCTGTCGTAAGGTCGAATCACCACGCCCGCATCAACGCAGGCCTGCCAGGCAGTGAGGGCATCGCCTTTAAGCTCCGCTGGATTTTTCACCGCCAGTACCGAAACCCTCAGTCCCTGCTCTTTGGCCAGTTTGGCGATCATATAGCCATCGCCACCGTTGTTGCCTGCCCCACACAACACCAGCAGGGTTCCGGCTTCTGGCCAGTAGTGGATAATCGTGGACAACACGGTGCTGGCCGCCCTGGTCATCAGCTCAAAACCCGGGATGCCGTGCTGGTGGATGGCCACATGATCCAGTTGTCGAACCTGATCGGCGGTATAGAGAGACTCTGGTAAGCTCTTATTCATAAGCGTGCCCGCGATGATACAATAGAGACAGTATTCAAACGATACCTGACAATCTATACCAAACAATCCATAAAACGAGTTAATCCAATTCAGTGCCTGAACCGTTATCTTCACCACCCACTTTAACCACATTGACGGACTCATCGCCAGCACCGGCTATGGAAAAACTCGCTGGGAAAATTCGCACCTGGGCCAGAGAGCTTGGCTTTCAGGAGATCGGCATTACCGAGGCCAAAATACCTGAAGATGATATTAAGCATCTGGCAGCCTGGCTGGCGAAAGGGTATCACGGCGATATGGCCTATATGGCCCAGCACCGGGAGCTGCGGGCACACCCGGAGCAACTGCACCCTGGCTCATTAAGGGTGATTTCTGCCCGTATGGATTACCTGCCAGCGGATACTGAAACCGTCAAACTACTCAACGAACCGGAAAAAGCCTATGTCTCCCGCTATGCCCTGGGCCGGGACTACCATAAGTTGATCCGCAAACGGCTCACCCAGTTGGGCAGGCAGATTGAAGCTGCCGTTGGAGATCATGGCTATCGCGCCTTTGTGGACAGTGCGCCAGTGATGGAGCGCCCATTGGCACAACAGGCCGGACTGGGCTGGATGGGCAAACACTCACTGATACTGAACCGTCAGGCTGGCTCCTTTTTCTTTCTTGGTGAGCTGTTCACCAACCTCCCGCTGCCTGTGGATAAGCCTTACGAAAATAATCACTGCGGACGCTGTACCTCCTGTATGGACAAGTGCCCAACCCGGGCCATTGTGGCTCCCTTTAAGGTTGATGCCCGTCGCTGTATCTCCTACCTGACCATCGAAAACAAGGGCCCCATTCCTGAAGAGCTGCGCCCTCTGATGGGCAATCGTATCTATGGCTGTGATGACTGCCAGCTGGCCTGCCCCTGGAACCGTTTTGCCAAACCAACCCGGGAGCCGGACTTTCAACCTCGTCACCACCTGGATGCCAGTGATCTGGTGGCGCTTTTCCACTGGAGTGAAGAACAGTTTCTGGAGCGAACCGCCGGCTCACCTATCCGCAGGGCAGGTTATGAAAGTTGGCTGCGTAATATCGCCGTGGCACTGGGCAATGCCCCGGGCAGTGACGCCATTATTGCTGCTCTGAAAAGTCGTCTGGATTATCCATCAGAGCTGGTTCAGGAGCATGTCCTCTGGGCTCTGAAGCAACACGATGCTGGGTGCTGATGCAGGTTGTCCACAGATGAATCAAGACTGCCATTTCCCGTTACTGAATCTAACGGGGTTGTTAGTGATCTGTCCCGTCGATCAGATAATCTTGGGACAGTAATTATGGTGACTCTATTCTTGGCTTTAACTAAGAAAAAGTCCTTAGGAACAACAACTAACAAGGCAGATGATATCCATGAAATCGACTAAACCTATTTTTTTTACGCTACTGTTATCCCTGATGACCAGTAACCTGACCATGGCAGCTGACAATGACACAGTCTGGATATTTGGCTACGGCAGCCTGATGTCTACGCTTGCCCGCACCGCTACCGCAGCAGACGCCGAAGGTGCCGAGTACCTGCCGGTGAAAGTTCATGACATGGCCAGAAAGTGGAATCTCTGGATAGCAAAAGCTTCACAGAGAGCACTGAATATTGAAGTGTCCCCCGGAGATTCCGTTAATGGCTTACTCTTTGGTGTGAAAACCAAAGACCTGCCAGCGTTTGACCTGCGGGAAGGGGCGTACAATCGAGTGAAAATAGCCAAAGACAAAGTGTCATTTTATCGGGAGGATCACAGGAATAAGGTTTTCGGAACCCATGATGACGCGGAGATTTATGCCTACCTTCCCAAATCCGAGTTTTACGTTGGCCCGGAAGATACTGAAAAGAAAATCGCCATGTCCTACCTGAATATTGTCCGTTCCGGCTGTGTTGAAGTGGACCAGACCAATAATCTCAATGGCCAGTTCATTATGGACTGCCACCAAACGCTGGGCCTTGAAGAGTATGACGCTTTTCAGGATGAAGACCAGCCCACCTACATAAGACACCCGAAAAAATTGCTGAACAAAGCAGAGCAAAGAGTGGATTTTCTGAAGGGGTATCTTGAAAAAGACTGGCCCAATTATCTTGAAATCGTCAGGAAATATTGGGGGTTCTGATATCTGAGGGTCGCTTCCCGCTACCCGCAAAAGCTCAAGCGGTTCCTGCTTTTTCGGGTAGCGGGAAGCGGGCGGCGGGTAGCGTCTGTAGAAATATTGAAGTTATTACAGGACCATTCCTACACAGGCAACCGAAATCTCGGCAGAGACAATCCCTTATACACCGCCATCAACCTGAGCAGAAGAACCACTACAGCCGCAATAATTGACGTGTGGTTTATGTTTTGGAGCAATGGCTCCAGTAATATAAACACCGCGCCTCCTGCCATGGCAGCGGATGCATAGATCTCCTGTCTCAATACCATGGGAATCTCGCCGGCCAGCATATCCCGGATGGCACCACCACCACAGCCAGTCAATACACCCATCATCACAGCGACCATTGGTTCCACACCAAATGACAACGACTTGGTCACGCCGATGACTACAAAGACCGCCAGCCCCAGGGCATCAGAGACCTGAAGAATCCACTTGCTGCGCTCATGCCACTGGCGAACCAAGATGGCAAACAGCGTCGTCGCCAGAATAACCAGCAGGTAGAGCGTATCTTGTATCCAGAATACGGGCGTAGCGGAGAGCAAAACGTCTCGAATAGTTCCGCCACCAACGGCAGTCACAAAGGCGAGCACCATTGCGCCAAACAGGTCCATGTCTTTACGGCAGGCCAGCCAGACACCACTGATGGCAAACACCGCAGTACCAAAAAGGTCGAGAATATAGAGCAGCATCAACGAATCTACGGAGAAAATGTTACTGGATTATAGATTATAAATTCGTCTTCCACGGCCAGATATAGTCATATACCGGCATTCTTTCCGAATGCCGTCTGGGTGCTAGTCTTCTTACTCTTGATGAGGAAACCGCCATGAATAAACCCGATATTCACAATGGCAGGCTGCCAGCAGAAGAGTACCGCCGCAACTTTGCCGACATCAAGCCTCCCCTCAGTGATTACCAGGCTCATATTGAAGCCAGCCGATGCCTTTACTGCGAAGCGGCACCCTGTATTCCGGCCTGTCCCACCGGCATCAATATTCCCTCTTTTATCAACCGTATCGCCACTGACAATATTGACGGTGCTGCACAGGCCATTCTGGATGCCAATATTCTGGGAGGAAGCTGTGCCCGGGTCTGTCCAACCGAGGTTCTCTGCGAGCAGGCCTGTGTCAGAAATCATGAGCCAGAGTGCCGTCCGGTGAAAATCGGCTTGCTGCAGCGTTACGCCATCGATAACCGCCAGTCAGCTAAGCATCCATTTACCCGCCAGCCTGACACAGGAAAAACCATTGCGGTTGTGGGTGCAGGCCCGGCAGGACTGTCCTGTGCCCATTATCTGGCCCGGCAAGGTCACAACATTACCTTGTTTGATGCCCGGGAGAAGCCTGGAGGCCTGAATGAATTCGGCATCGCCTACTACAAACTGGTGGATAGCTATGCCCGCCAGGAAGTGGACTTCATCCTGGAAATTGGTGGTATCTGTCCAGAGTATGGCTGTCGGCTTGGCCAGAATCTCAGCCTGGACCAATTGCGAGCACAGTTTGATGCAGTGTTTCTCGGGCTCGGGTTGGGCGGTTGCCACTCATTAGGCCTTCCGGGTGAAGCAGCAGAAGGTGTTGAGGATGCCCTCCCGGCCATATCTTCCCTTCGTCAGTGCCATGATCTGAGCCAACTGCCTGTTGGCCGACGTATAGTGGTTATTGGCGGAGGCAACACCGCAATTGATATCGCCTGCCAATGCAAACGGCTGGGCGCAGAGGATGTCACCATTGCCTATCGTCGTGGCCCTGAACAGATGTCAGCAACCGGTCATGAACAGGCTTTCGCCCGGGACAATGGTGTTCGCATCCTCACCTGGGTTCAGCCTTCAGCACTGGAGACTGAAGGTGGCTGCATCACCGCCATTCAGCTGGAAAAAACCGTGCTGGATGCCAGCGGCCAATTACAGGGCACCGGTGAGCTGACCACCTTGCCGGTAGACACACTCTACAAAGCCATTGGCCAGCATTTGCTGGTGGATGCATTTGTCAATACCAGTGACAGCCCGGCGATAAAAGGCAACCGCATAGTAACGGACGACCACTTTTGTACGTCACTGGTTAACGTCTGGGCCGGTGGCGACTGCATTGATAAAGGTGAAGACCTGACCGTCCATGCGGTTGAGCATGGTAAACGGGCGGCCCGGGCTATTGATCAATACCTGCATGGAGGGAAAGATAATGGCTGATTTAACCAGTAATTTCCTCGGTATTCGCTCCCCAAATCCTTTCTGGCTGGCTTCTGCGCCACCGACGGACAAAGCCTACAATGTCTACCGGGCATTTGAGGCGGGCTGGGGCGGTGCGGTCTGGAAAACCCTGGGTGAAGACCCACCAGCGGTCAATGTTTGTTCCCGTTATTCCTGCCACAGGAATACCCGTGGTGATGTGATCGGGTTTAACAATATCGAACTGATCACCGATCGCCCGCTGCAGGTGAATCTGGATGAAATACGCCAGACCAAAAAAGACTGGCCGGACCGGGCATTGTTGGTCTCGCTAATGGTGCCCTGCCAGGAAGAAAGCTGGCAGGCCATCCTCAGCCAGGTAGAGGAGACCGGCTGTGATGGTGTCGAACTGAATTTTGGCTGTCCCCACGGCATGCCGGAACGGGGGATGGGCTCAGCGGTCGGACAGGTACCGGAATATATTGAAATGGTTACCCGCTGGTGCAAGAAACACAGCAACCTGCCCGTTGTCGTTAAACTCACCCCCAATATCACCAATATCGTTGTGGCAGCTGAAGCGGCTCAGGCCGGTGGTGCCGATGCCGTATCGCTGATCAATACCATTAACTCCATTACCGGTATTGATCTGGACCGGATGGTTGGATACCACGCCGTCAACGATAAGTTCACCAGTGGCGGTTATTGTGGCGAAGCGGTGAAACCTATCGCCCTGAATATGGTCGGCCAGATTGCCCGCAGCCCGAACACCGCCGGACTGCCCATCTCGGCCATTGGCGGTATCAGTACCTGGCGGGACGCTGCCGAATTTATGGCTTTAGGGGCGGGCACTGTTCAGGTTTGTACGGCGGCTATGCTGAACGGTTTCAAGATTGTGCAGGACATGATTGATGGCCTGTCCCGGTGGATGGACCGCAAAAACTATCCGACCCTGGACAGCTTTCAAGGCGCTGCCGTCCCCAATCTGACCGACTGGAAATACCTGGACCTGAATTACAAGACCATTGCCCACATTGATCAGGACAGCTGTATCCAATGCGGCCGATGCTATGCAGCCTGTGAAGATGCTGCCCACCAGGCCATCGCCATGACACCGATAAAACAGTCAACCCAGCACCGGTATGAGGTAATCGAGGAAGCCTGCGTGGGGTGCAACCTCTGCCAGATCACCTGTCCTGTGGATAACTGTATTGCCATGGTCAGGCAGCAAACCGGCAAACCTTACCTGAACTGGACGCAGCATCCGAATAACCGGAGTCAGGAAGGTAACATATCGACGGAGCAAACTTGATTTTTCAGTGCCGGAGTATGTCATGAATTCACTGGAACATGCAGTTGTCTGTGGTGACCATGCCATGGTCAAAACCCTGCTGGACAAGGGGGCTGACCCGGATATTCCCGGAAATAACAATGAAACCCCGCTGCACCGGGCAGTTAACGCTGGTCATCATGTTATTGCCAAGACCCTGCTGACCTACGGGGCTGCCCCAAACCTCAAGGACGTTAGTGGAAGGACCGCCTTGCATCATGCAGCTCTCGAAGGTCACCATGCTATGGTCGAGCCCCTGCTGGCCAATGGGGCTGACGCAGACCTCAAGGACGTCAATGGATGGACACCTTTGCAATGTGCAGCGAGCAACCGTCATCGCGATGTGTACGATAAACTGCTACCTGAAACTCATCAGCCGGACTGGAACAGCCTGCTACAGGTATTTTCCCGTTCAGGGTGGAAGGATCAAGTTGAGGCGGCACTGGCCAGGGGGGCTAACCCGAACATCCAGGACAGTGATGGTGATACACCTTTGGGAGGAGCAACTACGGCTGGCCACCATGCTATTGTTGAGACCCTGCTGGACAACGGGTCTAACCCAAATATTCCCGATAGTGGTCAATACACCCCGCTGCACCGGGCAGCGGCCATTGGTCATCATCCTATGGTCAAGACCCTGCTGGACAGAGGGGCTGACCCGAACCTAAAGGACGGGACTGGACGGAAAGCCTTGGCATCTGCACTTACCAGTGATTACCCGGATGTATATAGAACCCTGTTACCTGTAACCCATCAGCCGGACTGGAACAGCCTGTTACCGAAACTCGTCTATGAAGGATGGAAAGATCAAGTTGAGGCGGCACTGGTCAACGGGGCTGACCCGAATATTCCCGATTTTTACCACAAAACCCTGCTGCACAGGGCAGCTGAGGACGGTCACCATGATATTGTCAAGACTCTGCTGGTGAACGGGGCTGACCCGAAATTCAAAGACTGGAATGGACGGACAGCCTGTCAATGTGCAATGACAGAAGCCATAAAAGAAACAATCCAGAATTTCATGGCTGAACCTCACTCTCTCCAATTCTACTGCCGGGCCAGCATCCGGGGTCGGCTGGTCAAGTGTCTGCCCGACAACGGATTACCAATGAAGGAGGCGGTCAGGTTTCTGCCGCTTAATCCTCCAGCAATGCAGTATGTCGATCGCCTGCTGTCACTGTAGGGCGAGCCGGAGCTGCTCCGGGAGGCTGTCCGGAAATAGACTGCCCTACACAGCAACTGCTCCTGCGTTGCTCTGGCTCCTGCCCCCATGCAGTCGTGCGGTTGCAATAAATTGGTCTAAAAATCCGCTTTTGTTCGGCAAATAGCCCCGCTACTTGTGCCTTAGGATATTCACCTCACAAAACCGAATTTTTACCCTTAATTTTCTGCCGTCCCTTCGACGGGGTCGCCTGGACGGGGTCGCCTGGACGGGGTCGCCTGGACGGGCGCTATTCTCGTACAGCCTCCCGGGTGCATCATATCCCTGGTTTCTGTCGTTCTCTTGATGGCACCAGCAGCCAGTTTGATGTGATCAGGCAGGCCTGCGTTGGGGGCAACCTCTGCCAGATCACCTGTCCTGTGGATAACTGTATTACCATGGTCAGATAGCAAACCGGCAAACCCTGTCTAAACTGGAACAGCACCCGAATAGCAAGGGTCAGGAAGGTAACATATCGACGGATCAAACCTGAATTTCTATTGAGGGAGTACGTCACATCATGAACACTCTGGCTGATGCAGCTGCTGATGGTGACCTTTGCAGGGTCGAAACCCTTCTGGCCAACGGAGCCGATCCGAACAGTTACCCATTTGCCAGTAACACCCCGCTGCAACATGCAGCCAGGGCGGGTTACCATGCTATTGTCAAGATCCTGCTGGACTACGGGGCTGACCCGAACCACCCCACCCACGGTTGGTTGTCAGCCTTGGAATATGCAGCTGACTATGGTCATCTCGATGTATACAAAACCCTGTTACCTGTATCCCATCAGCTGGACTGGAACAGCCTGTTACATAATTTTTCCGATCATGGGTGGGAGGATCAAGTCAAGATGGCACTGGCCAAAGGGGCTGACCCGAACATTCTCAGAGATGGCTACACCCCGCTGCACCATGCAGCTGCCGCTGGTCACCTTACTATTGTCGAGGCCCTGCTGGCTAACGGAGCTGACCCGAACATTCTCGGAAATGGCAATTACACTTCGCTGCACAAGGCAGCCATCGCTGGTCACTGTGCTATTGTCAAGACCCTGCTGGCCTCCGGGGCTAACCCGAACATCAAGCGCATGGATGGGTTGACAGCCTTGCAATCTGCAGTTAACGGCGGTCATCTCGATGTATACAAAACCCTGTTACCTAAAACCCATCAGCTGGACTGGAACAGCCTGTTGCAGAAATTTTCCATTCATGGATGGGCGGATCAAGTTGAAGTGGCGCTGGTCAAGGGGGCTGACCCGAACAGGCCCGGAGTTGTCAACTACACCCCGCTGCACCGGGCAGCTTATGCGGGTCACCTTGCTATTGTCGAGACCCTGCTGGCCAGCGGAGCTGACCCGAATATGCCCGGAAAGGACGATCATACCCCGCTGCACCAGGCAGTCACTGCCTGCCTCGTTGCTTGCAAAGATCGCAATGCGATTGTCGAGACACTTCTGGTTAACGGGGCTGATCCGAACCTCAGGGATAAGCATGGTCGGGCCACCTGGCAACATGGAACGCCTGCAACAAAAAACATCATCCGGAATTTTATTTCTGTCCCTCGTTTGCCGTCTCTCAAATCCCGCTGCCGGAGCAGCATCCGGGGCCGACTGATCAAACACCTGGATCGCAACAAGCGGTCAATGAAGCAGGCGGTCAATTCGCTGCCGCTGCCTTATTCGGTAAAGCAGTACATCTACCTGCCGCTCTTGATTTAAACCGCAACGAACGCAACATTCGTTGTTATGATCTCAGGCTCAGGCTGCCTGGTTAAATTTTTAATCTTCTGTAACCTGCAATTCTGCCATTTTCTCAGGCCGGGCATTAAGTAATGGCCGCTTATCATCCGAACACTGCCCGGCAATCAGTTCAGGGTTCACCCATTTCATGCACCGTACACCTGGGGGTCCGGGATCACGTGTGCAATCACAGAAAAGCCTAATGTACCGGTTGTTTCATCGATAACGATTTTATCGACTTCTTTGTCATAGTGTTTCACGGTCAGGTGGTCAATCTTCAGTCCCAGATCCTGCGCTACCCTGACGATACTCTTGCCATTCGGGGTGGTTTCCAAAAAGTCGTGGCAGAAGTCGTCGGAGTCGAAATTCGATTGATGCTTGTGCAAAACATGCATGGTCTCGTCATTGGATATGTTTTGCTGTTCAATGGTTTCTGGCAGTTCCAGCAGCAGGTCTTTTTGTTGAAAAGTCCACTCAAGCTGGTGGATAATCACGTTACTCAGGTAAAAATCTCTGGCGTCACCCCCTCTTTTCCAATTGTCTCTGAATTCCCACTTCTTCCGGGTAAACAGATTGCTGAAGAAGTAGTTATACTCTATATATTTCACAAACCCCTCACCTTTGGTCTCGGTCTGACCAAGATGATCAAGGATCGTTTCGGTTCGCTTATGCATGACAGCAAATTTATCAGCATAATCAACCTTCAAAGTCTTTAGCCGGTTTCGGATCTGCCAGTCCTGTTGGATCCTGTCCCGGTAATCGCCCAGGGTTTGAACAGCGCTCAGCGAGTTCTCAATCATCCGCTTTCTGGGTGCCCCGTCTATCTCCCGGGGCATCAGAGCCCCAAGCTGGTCTTCAAACACTTGGCGCAGTGCCGACTGCTGGTACTCATCCTGCTCGGCCAACCGGACAATCCGCCCGTCCGCCGTCATGCCAAGGGTGCTTATCGGCTCATTGCCGCGGTTGTCCGCCAGGTAGCGCTCAATTGCCTGTGTGGTTGCTTCAGTCGTTGCCGTCGTGGGGGTCATTGGGGAATATCCTTTTCCGGGTGAAATATTGACAGAACAATGGTGATGTCGGCTTCTGCCTGGATCAGCATTTTTATCGACGGCCTACAGTTTCCCCATATACTCAAACTGTTTATCCGAAGGTAATTCCCGGAAAAAGCCGAGGGAAAGACGATAAAAATTCCAGTACCACGATTCATATTGCCCAGTGCTACAACTCACATCTTCGTTCTCACGGGCACCGAACAGAACCAGGGCATTGTGTTTGTTATCCAACCGGCAACTGCCTGACCAGGGTAATGTTATCCGGCGACATGTCTGTCCCCCAGGCCATCACCTCCACGCCAGCGGCAACCGCCTTTTGCAATTCTTCTGCATAAACCGGATCAATCGCCTTTGCCGCCGCGACATGGTCAATACCGGTATGCTGAACGCAGAAAAACAACACGGATCGATGGCCATCAGCCACCATCTGGGTGAGTTCTCGCAGATGTTTTGTGCCCCGGCTGGTGACGGCATCCGGGAACAGGCCGAGGCCATTCCCCATTGCCAGCGTGACACTTTTGACTTCCACATAACAGTCGGGCAGGCCTTCCTGCTGCAACAGCAGATCAATACGGCTCTTTTCTTCACCATAACGAACTTCACGGCGGACAGTCTGGTAGCCGGACAGTTCTGACACCTGGCCAGACAGCAGAAGCTCCTCAACCAGGGCATTGGCCCGTCCGGTATTCAGCCCTGCCAGAGTGAGGCGCTCTTCACCGTTAAACACCACCGGAATTTCCGCCTGTTCCCAGGTACAGGGGTATTTACGCCGGGGATTTCCGGAGTCGGAATACCATACCCGATACCCGGGGTAGAGGCAGTTTTTCATGGAGCCGGTATTTGGGCAATGCAGGGTTATCCGGGAGCCATCGGCCAGCTCAACATCGGCCATGAACCGTTTGTATCTTTTTATCAGGCGGGCCTCAGATAGGCGATTATCATATTTCATCAGGGATACTCATTACTTAATTTCATTAATTTACTTATTGAAATTCTAAAATAGAATCCTAAGATGCCGATTCATCATACCTGACCCTACAGGACTGACAGGCTCTCTGAATCCATTGGGCAGCAGATTCGGAGAATATTATCAGTTGACCTGAGTGCAGGTTTTGGTCAATGTCAGAAAGCGGATGACATTTTTTTATGGCGTCTTGCCATGGGTTTTGGTAGTTTCTCCGCTTCTTTAAGGAAGGCAAGAGGCAAGTGCCAGGAGCTTTTGTTCTCGCCAGGCACCCGTGGTGTTGACCTTGGCTTTCAGGGAGCCGGTTTGCCGGCAGTAACAGAGGGATCGCAGAGGCTGCTTTCAACAGGCAGAGCGCGAGCGCCTCTAAATGGAGAGTCCAGGATTCTTGCTCATTTGAGAGATCTCCTGGCTCATGAATAGAAGGTGGTGAGGCTGTAATCATGTCAGCACAGAAAAACGCGGATACAGGCAATCTGCTCAAATCGTATACCCCCTACCAGGAAAAGGATGGGGAAGAATACATGAACGAGCAACAGATCGCTCACTTCACCAAGATCCTGCAAAACTGGAAGCAGGAGCTGATGGAAGAAGTGGATCGTACAGTGAACCATATGCAGGATGAGGCCGCGAACTTCCCGGATCCGGCAGACCGCGCCAGTCAGGAAGAAGAGTTCAGCCTTGAACTGAGAACCCGTGACCGTGAGCGTAAACTGATCAAGAAAATCAACGATACGCTGTCCCGGATCGAAGAAGACGATTACGGTTTCTGCGACAGCTGTGGCGTAGAAATAGGCATTCGTCGCCTGGAAGCCCGCCCGACTGCTACGTTGTGTATCGACTGTAAGACACTGGCCGAGATCAAGGAAAGACAGCTGGGTAACTGATGTTACCCGGATGATGAATCAGGCTGTGGTATGGCGAGTATCACAGGCTGATTCATTCCCGACCGGTTCTTTATAGCTAAATGAACTGTCCTGAAATATCTTCGACATTTCTACAGACGCTACCCGCTACCTGAAAAGCCGGAACCGTTTGTGCTTTTGCGGGTGGCGGGAAGCGGGCGGCGGCCTTTTCCCAGACTGAGTAAAATGATGAAGTTATTCTGGGACAAATCCTGACGGCACTCACTCAAGACCACTTGCCTGATTGATCATTACTTCCTATGGGCGACACACTGAGCACTCCCTCCTACGTTGGACGTTTTGCGCCGTCCCCTTCCGGCCCTCTGCACTTTGGCTCTCTGGTTGCGGCACTGGCCAGTTATCTGGATGCTCAGGCCCATCAGGGCAAGTGGCTCGTGCGCATGGAAGACATTGACCCGCCAAGAGAGCAGCCCAAAGCGGCCGACCTGATTCTCAAGGCACTGGACGTTTATGGCCTGCATTGGGATGACAGCGTGCTGTTTCAGAGTGATCGCAGCGAAGCCTATGACCAGGCCCTGGACACCCTGCTCCGTGCAGAGAGACTTTACCCATGTACCTGCACCCGCAAAAAACTGGCCGGTTTGAACGGTGTGTACCCCGGTTATTGTCGCAATCACCGTGGGATCCCAAACCAGCCCCATAGCCTCAGACTGTTGTGCCATGACGATATCATGCAGTTTCAAGATCGCATTCAGGGCGATCAGCGATTTGATTTAAGCACGCTTGGCGATTTTATTCTCAAGCGCAAGGATGGGCTATACGCCTACCAACTGGCCGTTTGCGTTGATGATCACTTTCAGGGGGTTACCCATATTGTCAGGGGAGTAGACATTCTGGATTCAACCCCGAGACAGCTCTATCTGCAAAGCCAGTTACATTATCCGCACCCGGTCTATGCCCATGTTCCGGTGATTACCCGGAACCCCGGCACTAAACTCAGCAAGCAAAACCATGCGCCCGCCGTACCACTGGACAACCCCCGTCCACTGATGATCAGGGCATTGACGGCATTTGGCCTGAAACCGGAGCCAGACCTGTTGATGAACTCTGTTGAAGAGATCCTGTCCTGGGGAATAAAAAACTGGACCATGAGCAACATGGCGGGAAAAAAAGAGATTTTGCAGAACTCTCTGGACGACCGTTGACGTTTCGTGGCAATTCCAGCGAAACGGGCAGTCTGAGCTCAGAAAGTAGCCATATACGCGAAAGACTGACAACGAAACGTCAACAGACCCCGGGCAAACCTACCGCTATCCTGTGGAACATGTTATACATGGTTGTATAAATCATATCCAGAGGCCTTCCGGCACCTGGTAATGTGCCCAAAAAAGATGTGTTCAAGGAGCGAATATGTCGATATTCCTTAAAACAGCTCTGGTTGCTGCTCTTTCATTTTTCTCTGTAAACCTGACGGCCAATACCCTGCCTTTTGCCTCTCTGAGTGATACGCCCAGCAGGCCTGCAGCAGAGAACCCTGACTTCTGTGATGCGGCGAGACGAACCCGGGAACAGCTTATACGTCAGGAACCGTCTATAACGATGAAGTCCCCCATTCACACGCAAGGTGTATCATCCTGCTTTACACCGGATGAAAATCTAATCTTTGTTGCCACACTGGAAGCTCAAAAAGTGCTCGGACCCAATGCCCCCTGGTATGCAGAACTCAGCGAGGATATAAAAAGCCGCGTTACCGAAGCCTGCGGCATCATGGGCTTTGAGAACAGTAAAGTCAGCCGCGCCTACGACTACTGTCTGGAAAGCCGACAGGAAGAGCTGTTGAGTCCCTACGAAGAAAAATTTGCCAGAGAGTCCAGTAAATATCTCCGTAAACGTCAGCAGGTAGCAGACAGCCTGGTGGTTCGTTGTGATGCCTCGTTAAGTGTAAAACGCAGTCGCCTGCCCAAAAGCATGCGTTTCCCGGTGGCATGGTACAACTCGGACAGTCAATCCGTTCCCAGCTGGTTACTGGAAGAAAAGCTGGATGATGACCAGTGGCTGGAACAAATAGGCAAATTAAAAATTGATAATATCATGGCTGATATTCTGGGTAGCGATTGTCCCGGTGAAATGATTTACTGGGTCACTTACGACGCTCCGGGGCTGTAAGCAAAAGTCTCAGACTCTGTTGGAGCTGACCTTTTTACACCCCGGCAGGCCTGAGACGATCACTGGTGCTCAATTAAGTTGTCAGGAGCCCGAACATTGAATACATTCAGCGCCGTTACAACACCTCCGGAAATATACACCCCTGCCGATGCCCACCTGCTTTTATGGCCGCAGATTATCCCCGAATCTGCTGGCTGGCAGTTGTACTCAGAGCTGCACTCCACCCTGACCTGGCAGCAGGATCAGATAACCATTTACGGTAAAACCCTGCCGGTGCCCAGACTCCAGGTTTGGATGGGGGATCCTGATGCACACTATCAGTATTCAGGTCTGGCGCTTTCTCCACAGCCATGGAGTCAGACCGTTATCGCCATTAAACAACTGGTCGAAACAATCTGTTGCCATCACTTTAACTCGGTATTAATCAACCTGTATCGCAGTGGACAGGACAGCAATGGCTGGCACAGTGACGATGAGCCCGAATTAGGAGAAAACCCGGTGATTGCCTCATTCAATCTGGGAGCGACACGACGATTCCGGCTGCGCCACAAATACCGAAAAGACATCCAGCCTTACACTTTTGACCTGACGTCAGGCTCCCTATTGCTAATGGCCGGAACTACCCAAAAATACTGGCAGCACTGCCTGACAAAAACAGCAAGACCCGTAGAGCCGAGGATCAACTTGACCTTTCGTCGTGTGATTACACGCTGCCCCGACGAACAACGGGCAAAAAACGGATAGAAAGATAATCACCGGAAAAGCCAGACATTAGCCTCAATCTTACTCCAACCTGGAAAGTGAACTTATTTCCACTGCAATAATCAAAGAAAAGCAGTAAGAATAATTTATAAAAGTAATCTAACCCGGATATTTCATAAACTGCCCCGAATCTCGCGAAGGGCTTTGTTGCTCTAAGGGATTTTGTGAGGGAGCGCCGTACCGGGGAGTACGGTCGACTGAGCAAAACTCCCTCAGAGCGACAAAGGACAAGCGAGAGCGGGAGCACGTTTATGAAATATCCGGACTAAAGGAATGACGGTTTTTCTGGGCGGATGGATGATACAGCCGCCTATAGTATTGTGGTAAAAGGTTTGATTTTTCTTGCCTTTGTTTTTAATGCAGCAGTCATCACATCGGCAGGTTCCCGAATAAAAGAGGCGTCGGGAATTGCTGTGACAACTGGTTTATCCTTGCAGGAACTCTTCAAGCCAGTCATGGTCGTTGTTGACTCGTTCTGACACGGTCGCAAATAAATCAAAATCCGGCGACAATAAATCAGAATCCGATTCCCAAATGTCAATGTCAATTCCGTTCAGTCCAAGAGGGTCTTCTTTTCTGCATTCCAAGGCTGAATGCCAGGCGTTTTGTGTCTGTCTATCCACATCATAATGATTGATCTTTTGGAGAACACTCATTAACTGCGGAAGTATCATCTCTTTCCGATAGGGTTCCAATAATTCAAGTTCTCTATTCCCCAATATTGGAAAACGATCCAGCTCTTCCATTGCCGCTTCAAAGGTAAATTTCGGCCCTTGAAGGCTACTGGTGGAATCCTGCCCCCAAGGGCGTGTCGTGCTTGCAGGAGGTTGTTGCAGAGCGATGGCTGTTACTATGGGTGTTTTTGTTGCCTCAATCTGTACCAGCTTTTCAGCCACTGCATGTTTAACGAGTTCAGGAACAACACCCTCATTATCATTTTGGATAACCGGGCTGAGCGCCTTACATAAACTGGTGGTTAGCTGGCCGTTGTGGGCATAGTGTTCCAGAGATGACCAAACCACTGGTTTTAATGGTTTGTTGTATTTGATGATATTGATAATCATAGAAGGTGACAGCAGAAATGTTCCTTTTTCAGGTTTGGCTTTCCTGGTCTCTTTGGTTCTTGCTTTCATTTGGGCCAGTTTAGCCTCAAGCCTGATCGCATAGGGTTCCCGTTTGTCCTGAGGCTTTTCATACCATTGTTCTGTGAATTCGGTTGCCTTGAAAAAGGCGGTCAACTGTTCCAATGTCCAGTTCTTTATAACAAGGCCGGTATCCGTGAGGGTAAAATCCGGTTTTTGGAGTACAACCGGTTCACCATCGAGTGGCATGACAGTAAGCTTTTGATTCCTGAATTGATACTCTGCTTGTTTAAGCTCGAACAGTATGGCCGTGATAAAGTGCCACAGGCGTTCCTGGCCCAACATGACGTGATCACCATCAACAACCACGCCTCTTTCATCATCAGTTGACATCCGCTTTGAAAAACAGAGATCCGGTATATTCCCGTGTTCCGGTAGATAATGGTTTATCAGGAGCATTCCTTCCAACAACCGTTGCTGAGTCGCTAACTCCGGAACGGTTTCAGGTTTAGCCTGGTAGTCAAGACAGGCATCCATGAATTGCT
>NZ_JAGHQV010000058.1:0-28298 GCF_017744175.1 Thalassotalea sp. G20_0
CGAAGTTTCAAGCCTTCTTGAGTTGCTGGGAAATATGAAGCCGTCGGCCAGTACTTTGGCTCGTCTTCCTGCAAAACTCAGTGAACGGTGGGAGCAGTATCTTGAACCTTTTGAGTATATTTTGGCAAGAAATAAAGGACACCTAAAATTTGACTAATCGGCCACACCGTCTATTTTACTTCTGGAGCCTCTCAAGGGTATTACGGACATATACCCAGTAACCATATACCCAGTAATCAATAAAAATGACATGACAACTGCCCGAAAAAACCTCATAGATCCAGCCAGTACGCCCTACTACCACTGCATGGCACGCTGTGTTCGCAGGGCTTTCCTATGCGGCAAAGACAATTTTTCAGGCAAAAACTATGAGCATCGCAGGCAGTGGGTGGTTGATCGGTTGAAAGCACTTTCTGGTATTTTTGCTCTGGAAGTCTGTGCTTATGCGGTTATGTCGAATCATTATCATGTGGTGCTCCATATCAATAGTCAGCAAGCCAAAAAATGGGACACCAAAGGAGTCTTACAACGCTGGACGCAGCTTTTTTCAGGCCCGCACCTGGTTCAGCGTTATCTTGTCGGCGATCAGCTGGGCAAAGCAGAGCTGCTGCGTGTCGAAGAATATGCCCAGGAGTACCGCAGTCGTTTAATGGATATCAGCTGGTTCATGCGCTGTCTCAACGAATACTTAGCCCGGCTGGCCAATAAAGAGGATGAGTGCAAAGGGCGCTTTTGGGAAGGTCGTTACAAAAGTCAGGCCCTGCTAGATGAGGCCGCATTGCTGACTTGCATGACCTATGTCGACTTAAACCCCATCCGGGCAAAAATTGCCGCAACGCTGGAAACCTCAGAACATACCTCTATTAAAGAGCGCATTGAGTCATACGACAGCGCAAACGGAAAAAAACAAAAGTCACACTTGAAACCGTTAAAAGCTCAGGGCCAAAACCCTGAACAGGCGATTCCATACCCACTCAGTAGCTACTTTGAACTGGTTGACTGGTCTGGCCGAACTATCCGCAAAGGCAAGCGTGGTCGTATAACTGACGATGTACCACCTATCCTGGAGTCCTTGGGTATTGACCCAAATGAATGGCTGGAGACTATGCGCAGGCATAATCGTTTTCACCGCGCAGTCGGCAAGCTGGCTTCACTGAAGGCTTATGCAGAAAGCACCGGAAAATGCTGGGTCCATGGGATGTCTGTGAGCGGTAATCTCTATCCTGCCTGATCAACACATTTTCATTTACTTTAATGTGGCCAGAGTTTTCTGAGAACTCTTTCTTATATTGTCTCGATAGTATCTTCTAACTGGCTGTTGCTGAGCACTTTTTGTCCTCTTCCTGCTTGGTATGAATGAGGACTTTTTAGAACGATCAATGCAAACATTTTTAAAAATCGATAGATGAAATATTCTTTTCACTTTTTAAAAAATGGGTGTCCTTTTTATCCTATCTACTTTTAAAAATGGGTGTCCTTTTTATCTATTTATTAAAAATCGATAGATGAAATATTCTTTTCACTTTTTAAAAAATGGGTGTCCTTTTTATCCTATCTACTTTTAAAAATGGGTGTTCTTTTTATCTTCCTTTTTATCTCTTTATCTTCTTTTCTTTTTATCTTTTAAAAATGGGTGTCCTTCTCCTTTATCTCCTTTATCTCCTTTATCTCCTTTATCTCCTTTTTATCTTTATCTCTTCCCTGACGAGGCAAAAAACTTTCTCACCGTGCAACTTTTATCATTTTTTTTGTCTAATTAGCAAAACAGGTTTTACCGATCTTTAATAGTCTTCTCTTTAACGAATCAAAAGTTCAACCAATAAAAAGACTGTTCAAAGTGGCGGACAATAGTGAAGTACTGGAGTACAAAAACGAAGCAAAGTATTTCTTAACAGGAACTATCAATATGAACATTTTGAAAATTTTCACACCCAGACCTGTAAGCAGGGGTTATCAGCAATTGCCCCATGAAGACGTCTGCAATGCTTCTACCGAGCCGAAAACCAGCAGTTCATCAGTTTCCCTGGCTCCCTTTGCACACCGTACTCACTCGTCGTCTATTGATCCATCTCAAGGTCTGACCTGCCAAACCCCTGTTGGTAATCGTGCGATTGAGCCGGAAACTGAGCCTCTTTGGCCAAACAAGTCCGTCACGAAAGCCGGGACGAAAGCTCATGGCCAAACCGGAAAAAAAACAAAAGCAGACATTAAACAAGCTACTAAAGACCTCCACAATGCACTCACCTTCACTAAGAATCTGGAGGAGCTGACCAATGATGATATCCTCGCACTGATTGAAAGAGGGGCTAAAATCAATGCGAAAACCAAAAACTATGGCGAAGAGACAGCTCTCCATATAGCCGCTTTACGTGGCAGTAAAAGAATAATTGAACTGCTTGTTAACAAGGGTGCTGACGTTAACGCCAAAACTTCTTATGGCTGGACAGCCATACGGTGTGCTTACAAGAATGGACCCATTACGCCCCTGATCCGCTGTATGGTAAATGCCGGGCTTAAAATTGATGCGATGTGTGATAGTTCAACGATGCTTGCTCATGCGGCCAGGGAGGGTTGCTGGGAGCTGGTTGAATTTTTATTGGATAAAGGTGCCAAGGTGAACACTGAGATTAATATCAAGGGAACGGCACTCCACCTTGCAGTTCTTCAGGGTCGGCCAGATATCATTAAGATGTTGATGAACCATGGGGCAAACATCAACGTCAGGAATCATCATAAGGGGAAGTCGGTTCTTCACTTTGCAGCTCGTCTGGGGCGACCAGAAATCATTGAACAGTTGATAGATCATGGGGCAGACATCAGCGCCAGAGATAATAAGGGGAAAACAGTTCTTCACGATGCAGCTCGTCAGGATCAGCCAGATATCATTGAACAGTTGAGGAATTATGGGGCAGACATCAACGCCAGAGATAATAAGGGGAGGATGCTTCTTCACCTTGTGGCTGCATCAGGCCAGCAGGCTATCCTTGATAAATTGCTTCAGCTTAACGTCGACGTCAACGCCCGGGATAACAACGGTCAGACGCCACTCTACCTGCTCAC
The DNA here is from genome assembly GCF_017744175.1 of Thalassotalea sp. G20_0. Classification (NCBI taxonomy): domain Bacteria; kingdom Pseudomonadati; phylum Pseudomonadota; class Gammaproteobacteria; order Alteromonadales; family Colwelliaceae; genus Thalassotalea; species Thalassotalea sp. G20_0. The sequence goes on from NZ_JAGHQV010000058.1 coordinate 3,061, forward strand.
CTGCACCAATGGTCAGCTGGATACCATTAAATATTTCATGAGCGCATTGATTAAAAAACAGGCTGACATCAATCATCAGGACAGCGATGGGAGAACCCCCCTCAACTTTTTAGTAAAGAGCCTTAGCAATCAGAAAGCCATTAAGCATGTTATTGATACCTTGGTTCTGCACGGGGCTGATGTTAACGCCAGTGATTCACGCGGGCTTACGCCACTCCACTTTGCTGCTGCCCATAGCAAGCTGGACGTTTTTAACCACCTGCTTGTGAAAGGGGCCAACATGAGCGTCAGGACCAACACTGGCCTGATGGTTCTGGACGTCGCCAGGTCCAATGGCCAAAACACAGCCAAAATGCTGGAGAGCCTTCACAATGCCAAATTTGATGTTCATGCACCCTGCACCTCTGAAGGTGCAACGATGCTTGTTTGTGCCGTACAAAACAGGCAATGGAAACTGGTCGACGCTTTAATATCAGATGGGGCTGACATCGATGCATGGAAACATGAAGCAACCCGGATTACTTCCCTTCACGACGCGGCTTTAAAGGACCGAAAAGATACTGTGAGTGAGCTGCTAAAGAGAAATGCTAACCCCGGTTTACCAAGTATACGTGGGCTTTCAGCTATCCATTATGCAGTGATGGACAGAGGTTTTGCAGATTTGCCCACTTCGGAAAATCTGGCACATCGACAAAGCATCCTTATCGAACTGATTGAGAGCAAAAAAGTGGACATCAATGCCCGGGATGAACGTGGAATAACAGCGCTCCACATCGCAGCGAGTCAAGGCTATTTAGAAATGATTCGGGAACTGCTGAAGCGAGGGGCTGATTTCAATATTCTGGATGAAGACAATATGACAGCTTATGACTACTGCAATAGGATGGTTAGTCGAAGCAGAAGAGAGAGAGTCTGTCTGTTAATGTCAGAATATAAGGCTGATGTGCGAGGAGTCGATTTGAGGAAAGCAGAAGCAGCCGACCAGAAACACACTGCAATCGGGTTAGCGCATAAAGTGAGAGATTTTTTCAAGTCTGAACGAAACCGCTGAGAAACCCTTATTTTCAGGGGTATAGATTATATCTGAACGGTCTAAGTTTAAGCCGTTCGTTTGCAGGAGGCTTCTAAATATCATGTTTAAAAAAAATAGTTAACAGCGGTTGTTGTCATGTTTAATGCACAGTCAGATATTATTAGCCACTCTTTCACAGGCTCTGGTCCCACCTGTTTGCCTGGTGCAGAGGGAGCTGACATCGCCAATGGTGTAATTCCGGTATCGGGCGCTTTAAAAACTCACGCTTTATCTTCAAATCGAAAGTGTGAAACTTCCGGGATTGATTCCACGTTTACTCCTCCTGGCAGTGCCGACCACAAGATCACTGAAACGTTTGCACCGCCATTAAAAATCAGGCGCTGTAGCGATCCGCAGCTAACCGTTCAGTCCTCGGCTATTCCAGACCGGGAACGGTTGGGTGGAAAAGGGATGTTCCTGACCCTGATGAAGAGCGCAGGATTAACGGTCCCGCCATTTCGCTGCATTGATACAAGGATCGTGCAGAATCTTGAGGCGCTTACATTCGATGCCAGCCCATTGCTGGCCACGCTGGATGATGGCCATGAGTTTCCCCATGCAACGGCCACTCTGGTGAATATAAGACAGTGGATTACCCAAATGGCACCAGCAGGTAACCCATCAGGCAATCCAACAACAAGACAACAGCGCTGGCTCGGTGCGCTCTCTTCGTTTATTGCAGGCCCGGATTTTTATCAGCAAATAAGCGCTCTACCCATTGCTAACAAAATACGCACTATTCATAAAGATTTACGCACCGACCTGGCTAAGTCCGACAGCCCGATCATCGTGCGCAGCTCCGGCGTGGCTGAGGACGCCTTTGGTAACGCCCAGGCCGGCAAGTACCAATCCCTGGTGCATAACCAGGCGGATATCGTGGCAACCTGTCTTAAAGTGCTCGCTTCTGCTTACCGTCCCGCGGTTTTTTCCCCAACCGCCCCGCAGGGGATGGCAATTATCCTGCAACAGTGCATTCAATGCCTCGTTGGCGGGGTCGGCATGAGTTATTGCCGCATTGATGACCGCAGGCTGGTGATCGAGTGTGGGCCGGGGCAGCCCAGGACGGTGGTGTCCGGTCAACACGGTATCACTCCTCATGGTTATGAGATTAAGCGCAACGGCGAGCAATGGGAGGCCACCTTTAGCCCCGGCAATCCTGAGTATGGATTCATTTTGCGCGCCAATGAACAGGGTGGCTATGAGGAAGAGTGGGTCAAATTTGAACCTGCTGCTGCCACGGCTGAGTTCATTGGCAAAGACCAACTGAACTGCCTGGTTGAGGGGGGGAAGACGCTGGAAGACGTGTTGTTGTGCCCTGTGGATTTTGAATTTGCCATTGATCCGGATGGCCAGGTCCTTTTTTTGCAGGGACGCCCGATTACCTGCCTGCCCGGCGGCAGCCATTTTTCCATGGCATCTCCCCCCCGGTATCTGGATCAGGGCTCCGTAATCAGCGATGGTTGTGGCTCAGGGCTGGCGCTGGCCATCAGCGGTCCGGTCAACGGGAGCAGTCTGCCGGACAACGTCATCCTTTTTTGTGATCATGGCGGTGACTGGTTACTGGCCCCTGAGGTTCTGAAAAAAATAAAGGGGATTGTCTTCAGAATATGGGCAAATAACGACCACATATCCATCGGCCTGAGGCAGGCAGGCATACCCTGTGTCGGGGTGAAGCAGCCTCAATGGTGGCCCGATAATGATGCGCAGGAATGGGTAACGCTGGTGTGTGGGAAGTTTCAGAAAGAGTCCGGCGGTTTTTTATTGCCGGGTGATCGGGAACAGGAGTTGTTGAATTTCAGTGGCGAATCGGCCACCCCTGATTATCAAACCGCGCAGGCTGCCCAGCAGGCATACCAGCCTGCGGAGCCGGAAAAAGAGCCGTCGGTAGCACGTTTGTTCTCATGGCTGTGTGAGCAAAACACCAGGCTTCTGGATTTTCTCGGGACTGAGCGACTGGTTCATTTATGCCTGTCCAAAACCGGCGCTGTCCAGCTGAGCATGCACCCTGGGCGACAAGAGATTTTGCAGGGATGTGTTCAGGAGATCGACAACTTTATGCAAGAGATTGCGGCTTTCCTCTCTGGCTACGAACGGTTTTTAATGCTGGGTGCAGCCGCCGATCCTGATCTTGAGCAGCAATACCATGAGGAGTTAACACAGCTTCGCGAGCAACTGGCGCTGGTGCAAACAAAGGTTAAACAAACCCTTGCCCAGGTCACAAGGCCGTTTCTGCCTGGCAGGGAGTTACCGGCCTCAGGTTCGGATTTTCAACAATGGCTGGCCCATTGCCAGTTATTAAAAGACCACCTGCAACGGCTTGAGTCTGTTCATCAGGTGCACAACATCGAGAGCGTTCATGAACTGATTCTATGGTTGCACAAATGCTTTCTCACCAGGCTCTGGCCGGTGGCCACCGCTTCAGGGCAGGGTGAAGTAAGCACAATAAGGAGGCCTATCTTTGGAAGTATCGATATTGTTGATTTCTCAACGTCTCAGGAAGAACCATTATTCGATGACACTTGCCGTGAGGCACTCAGGCAATTACGGGCCGAAAGAGTGACCGCTCTCAATATGCCAGATTGTACCCGGTTGTCGATTCAGCTTGAGCAACATGCGTGCACCATCGACCTGTTGGAACAAGCCGACGGTGGTAAACAACGGACTTTTAGGATGTGTTACTCTGAGGCGCTGGCCAATTCATTGAAAGAAACCCAGAGCGGAAAGTTCAAGCGACTGTGGTTTTTGGCGCAAACGCTGTCTCACTATTGGAAAAATAGCGGTTTCAATGCACCGGACATTCATTTCAATGAACAGACAGGCCAGACCCTCTTTGAACTCACCCATCTTCCTGACAAAAAAGATTTGCAGCACATGTTTGTGGACATTCTGAGTGTATTGCACATCCTGTTCAATATGGATTTTTTGTTGGGGCCATTAAATCTGGACGAAAGTCAGACAAACTGGAATATGGCCACAATCAGGGAAAGGCTGAATAATCCCGCTTTCGCTGCAACCAATCGATTAGCCCTGGAGCATATCTACTGGTGCTCCGCTTACTCATGCACAAAATCACTGATGAGCCACTGCACCCGGGACAGGGCGCTCCGTCACCTGGTTGAAACGGCGCTGATCTTTTCTCAGGCTCCCATCAACTGTATTGAAGAAGCGTTGAACGATCAACTCGATACGCACAGTCAGAAAATACTCTGGCATTGGCTACTTTCTGATCCAGCCAAAGCCAGCCCCCTGGTGAACAAATACGTTAACTGGTTAGCTGACGAGACAACGGCCATGCGTCTGGTGTCGCAAAATGGCCATATCCTGAAATACCTTGTTCCTGAACTACGCAATCAGCGGGCAATGGTTTTTACCGCCATCAAAAGCCACCCTGGCGCTATTGTCGATGTGCCGGAATCCTTTAAAAACGATATTGAGATTATGTCTTATGCCCTGGCAAATACACAGGACCCGGAAACCACAATTGCCCTTATAGGGCCAGAGCTATTATCAAATCCTGAACTTTTCCGGTGCTTGTTAACCACAGCAGTTGAAAACACATCACAGGCTCTTTCCTGTAATGCGGCAACTGAGTATCTGGAACAACATCCTGAATTCTATAAAGAGCTTCTTCTGTTGGCGCTGAAGTGCAATGAGAAAGATGATTCCTATCTATTATTTCACCACAATTTCAGGAAAAACCTGCTTAACAACCGTCATCTTTATCGGAAACTTGCCTTAAAAGCACTGGCAAACCCCGGAATAAGCGGTAAGCTAAGATGTTTTCCGGAATTGAATAATGATCGAGAAGTAGTATTCACGGCGGTTGGCTCAGAACCCTTATCATTAAAATATGCCGGACCTGAACTTCAGGCAGATAAAGAAGTGGTCAAAAAAGCTGTCGGGATCGATGGTAGCGTTCTGAAATTTGCCAGTGAAGGGCTTAAGGATGATGAAGACATCGTATTGGCCGCTGTCAAAAATTGTGGGGTTGCTCTGCTATACGCCAGTGAACGGTTAAAAGCTGATCGAACAATTGTTAAAGCGGCGCTGAAAAATAACGCCAGGGCGCTACAGTATGCTGATAAACAATTAAAACATCATCCGTACTACGTTTGGCTGGCTGTCAGTCATCATCATCCTTATCTTGATAAAGAGCGGTGTGGAGATAAGGAACTATTGACCATTGTCTTATCAAAAGACCCCTTGCTCTTTAAAACACTCGCCAATCTAAAATGGAGAGACGATGAAGAGTTGGTGCAACTGGCTGTGCAAGGTCACGGTAGCATTCTCAAGTATGCCAGTTGCAGGCTACGCAGGCACGAGCCAACTGTCCGGCTGGCAGTTCAACACGATGGTATGGCGCTTGAGCATGCCAGCCCGGAACTGCGAGGCAATAAAGCGCTGGTCAAACTGGCGGTGAAAAATGACGGCATGGCGCTGGAGTTTGCCAGTGACCTGCTTCAGGATTGCCCGGAGGTGGTCAAACTTGCCCTGCACCAAAATCCGTTGGCGCTACAGTTTGCCAGTGACCATTGTCGCAATGACTCGGAGCTGGTCAACATTGCCTTGCAGTACAATGGTATTACTTTGCAGTACGTTGACCGTTTATTACAAGGCAAACCCGAGATCATTGCGGCAGCGAGGAACCATGTCGGGCCTGTTGCGCTAAGGTATTATCAACATTTTCATAATGGCCCGTGTGCCTCTGGCAGTCACAACCCATCCCTCATAGAGTGCTGTCCATAAGCGAATAACTGGTAAAAGTCAGTTGTCCAATAAATCAGTTATTTAACTGGCATAAAAATACTTTGTTCTTTGCAACTTTTATCCTGTTTTTTTGTCTTAAAGGTTAAGTTGGTAACCTGAAGGTTAATTAATCATGGCCAACCTATAACAGTCAACGAAAGTGCAGCACTATTGTATCAAAAAGAATTAACACACTTTCAAACAGGAATTATCAATATGAACGTCACAGCATTCAGTTCTGAAAGATCGGGTTATCAGGAATTTACCAACAATGAAAAAATCTGTGGTGCCTCTACGCAGTCTGCAACCGGCAGCTCAACCGTCTCCCTCGCTCCCGGTAAACAATCTGGTTACACGTCGCAAATTGATCCATCTGAAAATCTGCCCCTTCAAATCCCTGTGTGTAAGCGTGAAGTTGAGATTAAAACCGAGTCCTTTTGCCCAAAAGAATTCGACACGAAGGGCGGGGTGAAAGATCATGAGCGTACCGGCCCTATTAAAAAATCCGAAATAAAAAAGGCGACCACAGAGCTTCACAGTGCAATCACCAACACCGAGAACCTGGAGGATCTGACCAATGACGATATCCTTGCCCTGATTGCAAAAGGGGCTGATGTCAACGCCAAAACCAAGCTCAGTGGCAAGAAAACCGCTCTTCATCTTGCCGCTGTACGTGGCAATCAGAGAATCATTGAACTGCTTGTTAACGAGGCCAGGGCTGACGTTAACCTCAAAGATGAATTTGGCACGACAGTGATGGCGTGTGCATTCCTATATGGTGCCAAAATTACGCCCCTGATCCCCTGTATGGTAAAAGCCGGATTCGACATTCATGCCTGTTGTGGTGGCAAGGGGGCAGGAACCATGCTTGCTCATGCGGCCAGGGGGAAAAACTGGGAGCTGGTGGAGTTGTTATTAGCCAATGGTGCCGATCCTAACGACCGGATCAACAACAATGAAACAGCACTTCACCTTGCGGTTCGTCTGGGTCTGCCGGAAATAATAGACATGCTGATGAAGTATAAGGCAGACATCAACGCTAAGACCAACGATGAAGGGAGGACAGCTCTTCACCTGGTGGCTGAATCTGGCCAACGGGAAATCCTGGATAAGCTGCTTCAGCATGAAGCAAATGCCAACGCCCTGGACAACGATGAAAGGACACCACTCTACCTGCTGACTTGTGCCGATGGTCAGCTGAAGACCTTTCAGTATTTCATGGATACCCTGATTAACCTTCAGGATGACGTCGACCATCGGGACATCGGCAGGTCAACTCCCCTCAGCATCTTAGTCAACAGGCTTGAACATCAGGATGCCCTCGAGTATGCCATTAATACCTTGCTTCAACGCGCGGCCGATATTGACGCCCAAAATGGAGGCGGGTATGCGCCTCTCCACTTTGCGGCTGTAAATGGCAAGCTGGAGGCCTTTAGCCAATTGATTGAAAAGGGTGCCAACATGTACGCCAAAACTAACCGTGGCATGATGGTTCTGGACCTTGCCATGGACAATAGCCACTCCTTCGCAACAAAAATACTAGAGATTCTGGTCAATGCGAAATTTGATGTTAAAGCTCCCTGTGACTCTGCAGGTGGCAGGACAATTGCGTATGCCATAGAAAACAGGAAATGGAAGATGGTTGACTCTTTAATAGTTCGTGGGGCTGACATCGATGCATGGAAAAATGAAAAAAGCCAATACACCCCCCTTCACTACGCTGCTTTAATGGACCAGAAAGATATAGTGAGAGAGCTACTGGAGAGGAGAGCTAAGGCCAATATACGAAGTATAGAGGGGAATACAGCTCTCCATTATGCCGTGTCGGCCTCCGACTGGGACTATCAGGAAGATTGGACAGTTCGACTGGCTATCCTTGCCGATCTGATTGAAAACGGAAAAGTGGAAATCAATGCCCAGAATAAATACGGAGCAACAGCGCTCCACATTGCAGCGAGTCAAGGCAGTATAGATATGATTCGAGAGCTGCTGATGCGAGGGGCTGATTTCAATATTCTGGATGAAAAAAAGATGACAGCTTTTGATCATTGCAATAGGTTTGAATATCTTTTTGGGATTCCCCTTGAAAAGGTTAGCCGGAAAGAAAAAGCGAATGCCTGTAAGTATATGATAGAACATAATGCTGATGTGCGAGGAGCCGATGTGATGAAAGCCAAAGCAGCCGAAGAGAGGGCAGCAAAAGTAGCTGCCATGAAACGCACCTTCAATGGGTTAGTGCATAAAGTGAAAGGGATTCTCAAGCCTGAATGAGAATGCTGAGAAGCCCTTATTTTAGGAGCGGTATAGAGTATATCTGAACGGTCAGAGTTTAAGCCGGAAGCACCATTTTCCAAATAATAACAGTGTTACTATAACTGACCGTCTTGTTACTGATTTATACAAAATTAACTGATTAATTATTGAAGCTTATTTCTTCGAAGTTTTCTCTTTTTAATATCATGTTTAAAAAATAGTAAACAGCGGATGTTGCCATGTTTAAAGCACAGTCAGAGATTATTAGCCACTCGGTCACAGGCTCTGGTTCCACCTGTTTGCCCGGTGCAGGGGGAGCTGACATTGCCAATGGTGCAATTCCGGTATCAGGCACTTTAAAAACTCACGCTTTATCTTCAAATCGAAAGTGTGAAACTTCCGGGATTGATACCACGTTTACTCCTTCTAACAACAGCACCGGCCAAAAAATTACTGAAACGTTTGCACTGCCATTAAAAACCAGGCGCTGTACCGAATCACAGCTGAACGTTGATTCCCCGACTATTCCAAACCGGAAATTGTTAGGTGGAAAAGGGATGTTCCTGACCCTGATGAAGAGCGCAGGATTAGCTGTCCCGCCATTTCGCTGCATTGAGACAAGCATCGTGCAGAACCTTGAGGCGCTTCCATTCGATGCCAGCCCATTGCTGGCCATGCTGGATGATGGCCATGAGTTTCCCCATGCAACGGCCACTCTGGTGAATATAAGACAGTGGATTACCCAAATGGCACCAGCAGGTAACCCATCAGGCAATCCAACAACAAGACAACAGCGCTGGCTCGATGCGCTCTCTTCGTTTATTGCTGGCCCGGATTTTTATCAGCAAATAAGCGCTCTCCCCATTGCTGACCAAATGCGCACTATTTATAAGGATTTACGCACCGACCTGGCTAAGCCCGACAGCCCGATCATCGTGCGCAGCTCCGGCGTGGCTGAGGACGCCTTTGGTAACGCCCAGGCCGGCAAGTATCAATCCCAGGTGCATGACCAGGCGGATATCGTGGCAACCTGTCTTAAAGTGCTCGCTTCTGCTTACCGTTCCGCCGTTTTTTCCCCAACAGCCCCGCAAGGGATGGCAATTATCCTGCAACAGTGCATTCAATGTTGCGTTGGCGGGGTCGGCATGAGTTATCGTGGCATTGATGACGGCACGTTATTGATCGAGTGTGGATCGGGGCAACCCAAAACGGTGGTGTCCGGTCAATACGGTATCACTCCCCATGGTTATGAGATCAAGCGCAACGGCAAGCAATGGGAGGCCACCTTCAAACCCGGCAATCCTGAGTATGGATTCATTTTACGCACCAATGAACAGGGGGGCTATGAGGAAGAGTGGGTCAAATTTGAACCTGCTGCTGCCACGGCTGAGTTCATTGGCAAAGACCAACTGAGCCGTCTGGTTGAGGGGGGGAAGACACTGGAAGACGCGTTGTTGTGCCCTGTGGATTTTGAATTTGCCATTGATCCGGATGGCCAGGTCCTTTTTTTGCAGGGACGCCCGATTACCTGCCTGCCCGGCGGCAGCCATTTTTCCATGGCATCTCCTCCCCGGTCTCTGGATCAGGGTACCGTCATCAGCGACGGTTGTGGCTCAGGGTTGGCGCTGGCCATCAGCGGTCCGGTCAACGGGAGCAGTCTGCCTGACAATGTCATTCTTTTTTGTGACCATGGGGGTGACTGGCTACTGGCCCCTGAGGTTCTGAAAAAAACAAAGGGGGTTGTCTTCAACAAATGGGCCAATAACGACCATATATCCATCAGCCTGAGGCAGGAGGGCATACCCTGTGTGGGGATTAAGCAGCCTCAATGGTGGCCCGGTAATGATGCGCAGGAATGGGTAACGCTGGTGTGTGGGAAGTTTCAGAAAGAGTCCGGCGGGTTTTTATTGCCGGGTGATCGGGAACAGGCGTTGTTGAATTTCAGTGACAAATCGGCCACCGCTGATTATCAAGCCGCACAGGCTGCCCAGCAGGCATACCAGCCTGCGGAGCCGGAAAAAGAACCGTCGGTAGCACGTCTGTTCTCCTGGCTTGTGGAGCAAAACACCAGGCTCCTGGATTTTCTCGGGACTGAGCGACTGATTCATTTATGCCTGTCCAAAACCGGCGTTGTCCAACTGAGCATGCACCCCGAGCGACAAGAGATTGTCCAGGGATGTGTTCAGGAGATCGACAACTTTATGCAAGAGATTGCGGCTTTTCTCTCTGGCTACGAACGGTTTTTAATGCTGGGTGCAGCCGCCGATCCTGATCTTGAGCAGCAATACCATGAGGAGTTAACACAGCTTCGCGAACAACTGGCGCTGGTGCAAACAAAGGTTAAACAAACCCTTGCCCAGGTCACAAGGCCATTTCTGCCTGGCAGGGAGTTACTGGCCTCAGGTTCGGATTTTCAACAATGGCTGGCCTATTGCCAGTTATTAAAAGACCACCTGCAACGGCTTGAAGCTGTCAATCAGGTGCACAACATCGAGAGCGTTCATGAACTGATTCTATGGTTGCACAAATGTTTTCTCACCAGGCTCTGGCCCGTGGCCACCGCTTCAGGGCAGGGTGAAGTGAGCACAATAAGGAGGCCTCTTTATGGAAATATCGAGATTGTTGATTTCTCAACGTCTCAGGAAGAACCATTATTCGACGACACTTGCCGTGAAGCACTCAGGGAATTCGAGGCCCCAAATGTGACCGTTCTCAATATGCCAGGCAGTACCCGATTCTCGATACAGCTCGGGCACCATGCGTGTACCATCGACCTGTTGGAACAAGCCGACGGAGGCAAACAACGGACCTTTCGGATGTGTTATGCAGAGGCACTGGCTCATTCATCAAGAGAACACCGACACGGAAAGTTTCAGCGGCTGTGGTTTTTGACGCAAACCCTGTCTCAATATCGGCAAAATAGCGGTTGCAGTGCCCCGGACATTCATTTCAATGGACAGGCTGGCCAGATCCTTTTTGAATTCACCCATCTGCCTGACAAAAAAGATTTGCAGCGAATGTTTGTGGACATCCTGAGTGTATTGCAAAAATTGAGCAATACTGATTTTCTTCTGGGAGCAATTAACCTGGACGAAAGTCAAACGAAATGGAGTATGGCTGTAATCAGGGAAAGGCTGAATAATCCCGCTTTCTGTGAAGCCAATCAATTTGCCCTGGAGCATGTCTACTGGTGCTACACTTACATCTACAAAAATTCACTGATAAACCACTGCACCCAAAATATGGCGATTCGTCATCTGGCTGAAACGGCGCTGATATTCTCTAAGGCTCCCATCAACCGTATTGAAGAAGCATTGAACGATCAACTCGATACCTACCGTCAGAAAATACTCTGGCATTGGCTACTGTTTGATCCTGCCAAAGCCAGTCCCCTGGTGAACAAATACGTTAACTGGTTAGCTGACGAGACAATGGCCACACGTCTGGTGTCGCAAAATGGCCACATTCTGAAATACCTTGCCCCTGAATTACGCAATCAGCGGACAATAGTTTTTGCCGCCATCAAAAGCCACCCTGAGGCTATTACCGGTGCACCGGAATGCTTTAAAAACGACATTGAAATTATCGAGTACGCCCTGGCAAATACAACAAAAAATCCCGGAAAAATAATTGCCTTTATAGGGACAGAGTTATCATCCGATCCTGTGATTTTTCAGCGCTTATTAACCACAGCCGTTGAAAACACATCACTGGTTCTTTCCTGTAATGCAGCATCTGAGTATCTGGAACAACATCCCGGATCCTATAAAAAGCTTCTTCTGTTAGCGATGGAGCGCAATCATAACGATGATTCCTATCGATTATCTTTTAAAATTTTCCGGAAAAACCTGCTTAACGACCACCAGCTCTATCGGCAACTGATTTTGAAGTTTTTGGCGCTAAAGGATGTCGGCAGCCAACTGGAATATTTTCCGGATTTGAATAATGATCGAGAGGTAGTGTACACGGCGGTTGGCTCTAACCCTTTTGCATTGGCTTATGTCGGGCTTGAATTTCAAGCGGATAAAGCACTGGTCAAAGAAGCTGTCGGGAATATGGGGAGAGTTCTGGAATTTGCCAGTGAAGGACTTAAGGATGATGAAGACATCGTATTGGCAGCCGTCAAAAATAAAGGGGTTGCCCTGGAATACGCCAGTGAACGGTTAAGAGCTGATCCGACAATTGTTACCGCAGCGCTGAAAAATTCAGGTTCTGCGCTGGCTTATGCCGCCAGGCAATTCCGTGATGATCCAAATTACCTTTGGTTGGCTGTCAGTGACCATAACCCTACACGCCCTATTTACCAATATCTTAATGGGGATCAGTGTAAAAATAAGGAATTATGTGCCATTGCCGTGTCCAAAAAGCCCGAGAACTTTCAATACCTCGATAAGCAACTGAGAAATGATCAAGCGTTAGCGCAACTCGCCGTGCAAGGTAATGGTGAAATGCTCAGGTTTGCCAGTGAAACGCTGTGTGGCCATGAGGGTATTGTCCGTCTGGCCGTTCAACAAAACGGTTTAGCTCTTGAGTATGCCACCCCGGAACTGCGAGCCAATAAAGAGCTGGTCAAGCTGGCGGTGCAGAATTCCGGCATGGCGCTGAAGTTTGCCAGTGACGCGCTTAAGGGTTGTCCGGAAGTGGTCAAACTTGCCGTGCAAGAAAATCCACAGGCGCTGCATTATTCCAGTGACCATTGCCGCAATGATCCAGAGCTGGCCAATATCGCCTTGCAAAACGATGGTAATGCCCTGATGTATATTGGCCGCTCATTACAAAGCAAACCCGAAATCATTTCGGTAGCAGTTAACTATGCCGGGCCTGTTGCAGCAAGGTATTATCAACAAGCCATCGCCCGTAAGTCCCATTGAATGGTTGAAAAGAACCGGAAAATCTTCTGCCATCCTCAATTTTCTGCCATCCTCGCTACGGGCGCTATTCTCGGTCAGGCTCCTGGAATTTGCCAGCGACCATTGCCGCAATGATCCGGAGCTGGTCAACATTGCCTTGCAGAACAATGGTAGAGCCCTTCTGTACGTTGGCCCCTCATTACAAAGCAAGCCTGAAATCATTGAGGCAGCAATTGATAATATCGGACCTTTTGTTGTGGCGTGTATTCAACAAAAAATTGATTGATACCACCATATTAAGAAGGCTTAATTGGTATAACCCGGTTTTCAGCTACACGGCAACTTGAAATAGCGTAGCAGGGACGAAAGTGGCGGCGGTGGCTCAAGCGATGAGTCATGCTGTGACGCAGACGATGATTCAGAATATGGATTAAAGGACTCATAAGGAACAGGAAACGCCAATATAGAATGTGGCCCCGAATCCACTTCATTCGATGATGCGCCGAGATAGCCTCCCTCAGTCTCAACAATAACCACTTCCTTTGGTTGCTCAGTCACATTCTCTCGCCCAAGTAGCGGCTGTGTGACTAATGGGGAGTTTTCCGACGGTTTTGGGCAGCATACCTCCGGCAGGCACGCTTTCACAGACCGTGAATACTTATAGCACCCCTGACACGGATCAGAATTGATAACCTTTTCTGCCGCATTCCGGACGGCCGTAAAAAAATATCCTTTTTCGAAATTCCCAAAAACGTTCATATTAACCTCTAGAGTCCTGCCAGAGCGGAAATTGATATTATTATTTGCAAAAAATATTAGACTGCTAATTCCTGAAAAGATTCCATTAAATAAATTTATTTACTATGAACTTTTTATCAATACTAAAGTCAAATAAATTGCAGTGACGCATGTCTGTTGTTTCTTCGTTAAGCAGTCTTTTAGAAAATCCCCAATAACGGATCAGATCACAATATGAATAGTTGCAGTCATTTCAAATAACAATCACTTTTTCCATGAAAATTTAAGGATATCAAAAGAATGAATTTTTGTTCTGGTAAACAGGAAATAACAGCAAGTTTACTGCCTCCTCAAGATAATGGAATGAATCAAAACGCAGATCCGGCTAACTCTGCAGCTTCCGCTAATTTGCGGCATTTTACTGGGATACCTTTGAACAAACTCGGTGATATTTCTACTCATCTGAGCTGTGGCGAGATTTTGGCGTTGCAAAAAGCGTTTGGACAGCTCAACCCGGTGGTTACCTCCCGAGACATTAAGGCAAATTCTCCTTTTAAACGCCTGTATGCCAGCCCTGATGAAGCTCAAACAAAGCAGAACAAACAACCCACCACCCGTCCAAAGGTGTTCTCCGGGGAGATACAAAAGATGATCGAGTGTCCCGTTTATGAACTTGAGCGAAAACGGGTTATTCACCTTAATAGTTGGATCAATAAGCCTATTATCAGCCCCTCGGAGCGTCATGCTTTTCTCTGGAGCGTCAAGGAAGTCCATTGCTTGAGTTGTGATGACAGGGATGACTGGCGGGAGGAGGTCGTACTTAAGAGCGAAGAAGCAATTACCGCCATCTTCAGCACTTCCGGGCGCTATGCGTTGGCTGCGGCAAAAGGATTCTGCAAAGTCTGGGGCTTTGAGGATGGGGCCAGCTGGGTAAAACAAGCAGAGATAAATAATTTAGACAGTATTAAGAATGTTCAATTTTCACCCACGGAGCGGGCACTGGCGATCGCCAGTAGTGACGATGACGACCATGATACATTCATGCTTTGCGTTTATCAGGTTGATCGCGGCTGGGTACAAGAATCCAGGATCCGTGGGGTTAAGGATTTGTCGTTTCAATTCAGCCCTTCTGGCAATGACATTCTGGTCACTTCCAAAAGTGGTGGCACAATGTTTGGCATTGACTACAACGGCAAAGTCAGATGCCAATATTTATATCCAAACTGCAACAACAAGCAGAAAGTGCGTGCTGCCTTCAGTGAGGCTGGAGATCATGCTGCTATCTTCACCGAGACTGTGTATTCAGACGAAAACACTCTGAAAATCATTGGCCGTGTGGGTGACCATTGGCAAGAGGTGGGATCCCTTAACTACCCCAGAGGATTTAAGGTCAACTTCAGTAAGTCAGCACGGCATCTAATGATCCACACTAATGACCAGAAAATCATACTCTGGAGTTTGAACGACAAAGGCATCTATGTTGAAACGAACGTAATTCATGGCCAGCCGTTATCTGTGTATACGGCATTCAGTGCATCAGAAAACATCTTGCTGACCGCCAATCATAAAAATGGCCTTGTTCAAATCCTGAGTTATAACAACAGTCGGGACCAATGGATAATCAAAGAAAAAGGTTATTATGGTGATGCTGATCTGCAAGTCTGCTTCAGCGATGACCCGGCATCCAATTGTATTATGATCAATGAGCGTAAGAAGGACGGTCAGAACAATGTTCATGTCGTGCATGTTAGCAATGAAGCCCGTTGCCAATTTAAAAAAATCCAGTCAAAAGAGAAAATTTATCATGCCAGCATCAGCCCATCAGGGCGCTATGTTCTGACCACACATGATGGCGGTGAAGGACTAATAGCCATGATCTGGAGTTTTGACAGTGAGGGTAATTCGATGGTCAAAGCCAGGATCTACCGCCCTGCAACTGCCAACAATTATTTCAGTGTCCATAAAGCCATATTCAGCGCTACGGAGCAGATGCTTCGGCTATGCTGGAAATTTCGTTTTTCGACAACGATCATCCTTTGGGGGTGTGATGATAACGGCTTATGGACCGAGAGAGGCGTTATTGACCATGCTGTCAATGAAGTAGACAGCGACGATACTGTCCACAGCCACGGAATGCTCCAGATATTGGCCCGGGACGAGGACGGAGACTTTAAAATCCACGGCTACGACAGCAATGGCCATTGGCGCGAAAAAGCAGTTGGAAACACTGGCACCAAACTCTCTACAGGCAGTTTCAGCCCCTCTGGACGAGTGCTCTTTACCTGTGATGACGACAGAAGTGCCAGCATCTGGAAGATCACACCCTCAGAGTAATACCAGGTGAGGGAGGAACTTTTCCCAGTTTACAGCATCAAATGTAGTGGATTGGCCGGAATTATTAACATAAAAAAAACCGACTATTTATATGTTTACTATTCATCCCGGTGCTGCGGGTTATGGGCAAAATTACCATTCGCCAGCCAGTGATCATTCTGTTGTAACTGCTCATAAAAGGCTGGCGAATTCTTCAGACAATCTTCCACAGTTCAGTGAAATCCGTAACGTCACGCTCATCACCGATTGCATTAGCTACCTGAAGCAATCGGCACCAACGGTTGGAGACGCGTTTCATTTATTCGAATCCGGGGACGAGAAGGATGAATTGATCCGTTTCTATCGGCAAAAGACCGGCACCGGGTTTCTTTTTGTTATCCGGCATCCGGACGACCTGGATCATCACCCATTAAGAAGGCTGCACTATTACCCCGTTCCCGGAAGAAAAACCGAACATCCCGGGCTTATTTATCAGTCGTTGCCCATCACTCTGATTTTTGATTGTGACAACCTCAGACCCACACAGCTGGCCTCATTGAATGAGCTGTTGGAGAACCCACCCCGGCTGGATGGCAGGCCCATCAGCAAGACAGTCAGCCGGGTTGTTCTGGCTAAAGAACATTTAATACGCCAGTCTGACGCTCCCGGTCCGGATTTCTGGCGTCGGATATTCGCCTTGAATGGATCTTCTTCAGCACCCTTCAATTCCTCTTGTCCCACCCATGAGGCCGTTGTTCGGTCCGTAAGCCTTCGCACCGAGCCGCCAGAGCCCGGGAGTTTGCAGATTCATTGTGCTGGTCAGGATATCTTTGCCCGTCTGTTTGGCAACCTGACCATCAATAGTGAGGGAGAACAGTATTTCCGCAAAGGGATGATCGACAGTCAGCCAGAACCTGTCACCATCTGCCTGGTGGACCCACCGGACGCCAGGAACCGGTTCTGGCACCGTTTGTTTGACATTCTTGAGCAAGGCTACTTCATCGCCAATGGTGAACGGGTGAAGCTGCCAGCATCACTGGTTTTGCAGCAATATCACACCCCGACAGCCCATATCCGGGCATTCAAACAAGCAGTAACCAGCACACTGGTGTTACCCGAAAAAAACTTTGGGATTATCAATACCCATAATTTCGACGCGATCTTCAGTGATCTGTCCGCACAGGAAAACACGCTGCAACAGACCGATACCTTTCAGAAGATGGCCAGCGAATTTGACCAGCTGTTCATTACCGGTGAGTTGACCGATCAGCAATGGCGGGTCCTGAAACAACGGGCGGAATCACTGCCTGTCCCCCCCAAGTTGGTGACCGGCGCTTTGCCAAAGCCCTCCGGTGACCCTGCTGTCAGGCTGTATACCGGCAATGTTGCCAGCAACGCCCACGGCTATCAACTGGCTAAAGGGCAGCAATGGGAGGAACTGTGGTTTACCAACAAACTGAAACTTTCCGGTAAAGTGAGTTTCCGGCTGAGCCATTCCCCCTTATTGCTCAAACTTCTTGCGGGTGAACCGGTGGTGCTGACCGGGCTGGAACATGTCCCGGTCCTGGCAGGGCACCTGGAGTCATTGCTGGCACCTGAGCCCTATCTCTGGATTTACGGCCAGAAAATTGCTCTGCCCAATTGTCAGCTCCATATTGTCTGGCCCGGTGACCATTTACCGGACCAGAGTTCCTGGCACCAGCGTTGGCAACAACAGGATACCGGGGATAGTCAGTCAACCAGCCGTGCCGATCCCGCCCAATCCATTATCGCCTGCCATCCCGGGGCTATGGAGCGATTAAGCCGCCTTCTGGAGAGCATTCAGCTCTTGCCCCTGAGCCCGAACAAAAGCTATCCGGTCATTCCGGTTCAGGCACCTTCTGAATTCCTGGCACTGCTTGAGGCTCAGCTCCACATTGAACAGAGTCTGGATCGTGCCGAGACTCTTGACCTCTTCCACTGGCGCAAGGCCCTGAATAAGTTACTGGCCCATCCCGTGCGCGGTGATTATGTTATTTACAGTTTTGTCAAAGCACAGATCAGCGCCCGGTTTTCGGATCACATGACAGTGGTTGATCGTGATGGCATCGCAGCCATCCTGGAAACCATGCCTGCCCCGCAGCGCCCACGGGACCTGTTGGCTAATTTCTGGCCGTTAGCCCGTTATATGGCACCTGCACTGGCCGACTGCCTGCCTGCTACTTTGCAAGAACGCCCTGCCCAAGGCTGCATCGTGAGGATGGCTGCCGTTATCAAATCAATATTCTCTGAAGAGGGCATCAAGGCACATCATTTGTCGGTGCTGGGTGGCAACATTCAACCCTGTCACGGCCATCGTCTGCGCCTGCTTTACGATGCCCTGCTGGCCTTTGCCAGAGACAGCCACCACCGGGGGCTCCCGGTGCATCAGCAAGCCATGGTTCTGAACCATCAACTGTCAGCCATTACCCAGTGCCATCCGTCTGAGCCAACCCCGCAGCTACAGCAGCATCTGCTGCGCTACTTTCCTGAACAGCTGCTGACTACCTCGTTGTCAACACTGGCCGCAGAGTGGCTTCAGGCCAGCCATGGTCATAAACAGCAACAGGCCAGGCGGCTGGAGCAGCTTATTGCCATGCTCGATAAGCATAAAATTATTGAGCTGACCGGTCCGGCGGGCACCGGTAAATCCTGTCTGGCCTTGGCTGCCGGGCAGGCAATGCAGAAACTGCAACACGCATCAAAGCATTGGCTGGTTGCGGCCATTGGCGCAAAGCTTGGCCAACAGGCAGTGACAACGCTGACTCTGGGACCAAACACCACATGGGAGTACCTTTACGGCTCCGTGACCCTGAAGAAAAACTGGTTTGGTCACCTGGCTTCTCATTCGCTCCCGGGCCAGCTAACGGATTGGGCCAAAAGTTGTGAGCCGGGCCTGCTGGTTATTAATGAAGCCAATCTGGTGCCGCAAGGGCTATTGTCGCCACTGAGTGGTCTGCTGGAATCGCCTCCCAGGCTCTGCGTCAATGGCCAGACGATCAGGTTAACAGAGAAACACCGGGTTTTGCTCACCGGTAATCCAGAGAATTATCCGGGGCGGCATCTGGATCCTGAATTGAAAAGCCGGATTCTGAACCTCTATTACCGGCCACTGCCGCAGTCCATCCTGAAACAAGCCATCATTGCGCCACTTCTGCCGGATGACTGGCCCATGGAACTGAGGTCCACCGCTTCGGCCACTATCCTGTCTCTGCTCGCAGAGTATAAAAAACTGTTATCCACAGACTACGAGCTGACACCAAGGGATCTGAACGACATCATGGCCCGGTTCAGAATGCTCACTGTTGGTACAGCCTGCCCCGTTAGCAATGAACAAATATTCGCACTGGCTGCCGAAGCGTGCCGGCAAAGTCTGGGCGGGCGGATCGATCAGGACAGGCGATCGGAGTGGCAAGCGCTCAGAGCTTACT
Source organism: Thalassotalea sp. G20_0 (assembly GCF_017744175.1). NCBI lineage: Bacteria > Pseudomonadati > Pseudomonadota > Gammaproteobacteria > Alteromonadales > Colwelliaceae > Thalassotalea > Thalassotalea sp. G20_0. Next base: position 22,482 of record NZ_JAGHQV010000058.1, read on the forward strand.
GGTGCAGTGGTGGCCAGGCTGACGATCAGGTGCTTGACCGACACCAGCAGGCTTTCCAGCAGTTTTTCAGCCAATTGACAGAGGTGAATCAAAAGCGACCGAAGCCTTTGGTCATCAATACTCCGGCCACCAGAGACTACATAAAAACCTGCTGGCAATTTCTGCAACTCAGGGAACCGGGCAGGGTTGCCATGGTGGTGGAAGGGGCTGCCGGGTGGGGTAAGGATGCCCTGTTACTGCTGACCCTGACCACCTGGCAACAGCAAACCGGTAAAGGCTATCAGCACCTCAATGGGACACCAGACCGGTTTAACCAGTTTGTGCAGGCTTTTAACCGTGCCTGGCGTCTGGGTGAGGTGCTGGTGGTCAGTGAACTCAATATTATTCCTTCCGGGGCATTGGAAGAGTTTCTCAATGACCGCCTGCCGCTGCCTCACAAGGCCGGGTTCAAATTGATTGGTACCGTTAATCCGCCCACCTACCCCGGGCGGACCGCATTCCCGCCGTCATTGACCAGTCGATTTACCGGCGTTCATATCCACCATGATACCCGGGATGACTACCGGCTCAGGCTGCAAGCCATGGGGGTATCAGAGGAACTGAGTCGGTGGCTGACCGCTTGCGCCCATGGTATTAATGACAATCTCCGGCAGCAATGCCTTCCCCTTGAGCTGACGCTGCCGCAGCTGCTTCAGGTCGCCGATCGATTGACCCGCATCTCTATGGGGCAGTTGCCTGAGTATCTGCGCCGGGAGTGGCGACCCTATTTGAACAGCTGCCAGCCTGAATTTGAATGGCCCTGTATTCCCGGCCAGTCAGCAGAAAAAGAATCTTCCAAAGATTCGGAATCACCGGAGACTTTCAGCCTGGGAATTTCCCCTGAAGTGTCTAAAGAATATTATGTAACCCGGTTTTTTCCTGGTCAGTGGGATAGCGCGCTGTATCGACTGGAACTGTTCACAGTCAGTGTGACCACTGACCAGAATTTAGTGCGAAGCCCGTTGCCAGAGCGTCCTGTCGATCAGAGTTTTCTTTTGCCCATGTTAGCTGGGCGCAGTCATCTGAAAAAGGGTGAAACCACCGGACGCCTGATACTGAAACCGGGCAGCGAATGGCAGCCATTGCCATCACTGACGGCCGCAGACCGTTTAACCGGTCTGCACACCATCCCGGCAGAGGCACCGCTGGAGCTGGCACAGGACAACCAGACTGGCCAGTACTTTATCCGTTCCCGGTTAACCGAACCGGTGGCTGTGGGCTTTATTATCAAACCCGATCCGAAGTACTTTAAGCCGTTAACGTCGGCCGATTCCATCGAAACGCAACCCCGGCGATGCCCATCCCTGATCAAAGTACATCTGGATCAGGAGGTTTTCATCCAGCAACCAACGCACTTTCCGGGCTATCGGAAGTTGCGGGAAATAGGGCAGATAAGGAATCTGTCCAAACGGCTGCTGGCCCTGATCGATTGGTTCAGAGCGTTTTCTTACGAACACAACTTTGTCGAAACCGGCATCAGCCTGGTCAAGCGATTGTTGCAGGAGCAGCAGGGCAGCTGTCGCCACCGCGCATTTCTGTTTCAATTACTCTGTCTTTACTGGGGTATCGAAGCCCGGATAGTAAAATCGGAATCACATGATTTTGTTGAGGTCAGATCCTGCAATGGGTGGCGACTTTGCGATTTATGGGGTATCGAAAGCATTGTCACATACTTACCTGAGCCGAAATGGGAAGGTATCTACGTATCAGTGCCGACGCCGCCAGTCAACTCACCTGTCGGACAAGGTACAGGCAGTCATGCCTCCGGCTGGAACCGGCTCCTGTCACTGGTCATCTCCCTGTGCCAGCAATGGCAATGTTCTAAATTCGCACTGCCTCAAGAGGCCAATAGCCTTGTCAAAGACGCCGTTCTGGAAGAGTTCCGGAAAAATTTCCGCCCTATCCCCATGAGCAGGCACTCATCAGCCCAACATCAATATTCGTTGTCAGGAGACAGACAACGTATCACAGCATTTGATATTGCCTACATTCTGGCACCGGAACAGTATCTGCTGGCAGCCAGACACGCCATTGACCATTTTGGTACCCTTGCTCCTCCGGAAAAGAAAGCCATTATTGACTGGAGCCACTGTATGCTCATCAGGTCAAAAGATTTTCAATCGCCAAAACAGCACTGCTTCTGTCAGTGGTCGGAATTTGCCTGGCAACTGTATCTGCAAAGCCCGAATGACTTTCCCGTCCTTCCTGTGCAAAGCTTGCAGGCCGTGACCCGGTTCAAGTTTGATCATGATGGTACGGCACAAAGACTGGAGCAGCGTCTGTTCCGGGTAGAGTCCATCAACAGAACCTGGCTGAAAAATGTCAGGGACAGTTCGGAGGCCGACAACTTTTCCCTGCTGTATGACTGGGAAACATTGCCTCAGATGGCTGTTACCGATGTTTATTGGTGCCATTCCTCCCGGGGCAGACCGGATCTTGCCCGACTGATCCGTGGTGAGCCCTGTTTCCCGGAGAAATCAACCTGTTACCTGGAGACCAACACCCTGATGCTTTCCAGTCAGTTGTTGATCAACAGGGCGATGGATGCCCTCAAACTGGCCGGCAATCGACAGACGGGGGCTCTGTTTTGTGACGAACTTCCTTATGATCCGACTGCCACGCTCTTTAATGATTACATCGATCATGCAGAACAGAACCGGCAGTTAATTCGCCTGATCAGCGATCAACGCTCTGCTGAAATATATACCCCGGTGATATGCCAAGACCTGGAAAAATTCCGGGTGTTAATCGTCGGCAACTTCTGTGACCAGGTCACCATCTTTGAAAGTCCGGCAGGGCAAAATTTCAACCTGATCGGCAGTGGGATTTTTTCTCCGGGTATCGCTCTGAATTGCCAGGAGTCACTGAAACAAATAAAACGCTTAATCAATGAGCCTGATGCCACCACTCTTTAACCGCAAATAACAGTACCAAATCAGGGAGGAACTTTTCCCGTTTTACACCATCTAAGTTGGCTGACGGACCGCAATTACTATCAGAAAAGTACTATTTACATGTTTCCTGTTCAGCCCAGTGCCGTAGTTAATGTGCACAATGACAATCACCCTGCTCAAAAAAGTTTGGCAAATTCCGCAGACGATTCTTTACGGCCCGGTAACACCGATGAAAAAACACGAGTAACAGCAGTCTTGTTGGTCAAAAATGTGCAGCTGCATTTTGCCCAACAAGTGTCAGCGGAGAGTGTGCATACCAGCCCAATCCGAAACGTCACGCCCATCACAGATTGCATCAGTCACCTGAAGCAATCGGCATCGCCGGTTGGTGATGCGTTTCATTTTTTTGAATCCATTGATGCAAAGGATGAACTGATCCGTTTCTATCGGCAAAAGACAGGCACCGGGTTTCTTTTTATGATCCGGCATCCGAACGACCTGGATCATCACCCGTTAAGAAGGCTGTACTATTATCCAACTCCCGGACAAAAAAACGAGCGTCCCGGGCTTATTTATCAGTCAGTGCCCATCACCCTGATTTTCGATTGTGACAACCTCAGGCCCAGACAGCTGGCCTCATTGAATGAGCTGTTGGAGAATCCACCCCGGCTGGATGGCATCCCCATCAGCACGACAGTCAGCCGGGTTGTTCTGGCCAAAAATGATTTAATATACCAGCCGGATGCTCCCGGACCGGATTTCTGGCGTCGGATATTTGCCCGGGACAGATCCTCTTCAGCAACCTTCAATGTCACCCCAGCCGCTGTGCCATCCTGGTTAGTAAGCCAGCGCACGGAGCCGCCAGAGCCCGGGAGTTTGCTGGTTCACTGTGCGGGTCAGGATGTCTTTGCCAGCCTGTTTGGCAACTTGGCCATCAACAATAATGGAGAACAGTATTTTCGCAACGGAGTGATCAGCAGCCAGCCTGACCCTGTGACCATCTGCCTGGTGGACCCGCCGGATGCCAAGAGCCCATTCTGGCAACATTTGTCGGACATTCTTGAGCAAGGCTACTTCATCGCCAATGGTGAACAGGTGGAGCTGCCAGCATCACTGGTTTTGCAGCAATATCACACCCCGACCGAGAATATCACGGCATTCAAACAAGCCGTCAACAACACACCGGTGTTACCCGGTAAAACCTGCGGGGTTATCAATACCCATAATTTCAGCGCGGTCTTCAGTGACCTGTCCGCACAGGAAAACACCCTGCAAAAGACCGATACCTTTCATAAGATGGCCAGCGAATTTGACCAGCTGCTGATCAGCGGTGAGCTGACCGATGAACAATGGCTGATCCTGAAACATCGGACGGAATCACTGCCCGTCGCCCCCGGACTGGTGACAGGCACTTTGCCAGAGTCTTCCGGTAATAGTGTTGTCAGGCTGTATACCGGCAGTGTTGCCAATAATGTTGCTGCACATTGTTATCGACTGGCCTCCGGGCAGCAATGGGAGGAGCTCTGGTTTACCAGCAAGCTGAAACTGTCAGGCAAGTTGAGTTTCCAGCTGAGAGAAACCCCGTTATTGACACAACTCCTTAAGGGTCAACCGGTGGTGCTGTCCGGGCTGGAACATACCCCGATCCTGACAGGACATCTGGAGTCACTACTGGCACCAGAGCCCTATCTCTGGATTTACGGCCAGAAAAAAGCTCTGCCCAACTGCCAGTTGCATATAGTCTGGCCCGCTGACCGACGGCCTGACCAGAGTCCATGGTTCCAACGCTGGCAACAGCAGCAGGATACCGGGAGCGATCAGTCAACAGGCAGTGTTGAGCCTGACAGTTTTGAGCCTGAAATAGCTGAGCTCGGTAAAGCTGAGTCCATTTTGGCAGAATCCATTATGGCCGCCCCCGGTTTGATCAAACCCTTTTCGTCCCGCCATCCCGATGCAATCCGGCCATTAGGCTGTCTTTTGTCCCGCATTCGGACATTGCCCCAGAGCCCGGATAAAAGTTATCCGGTCATTCCGGTTCAGGCACCGGCTGAGTTTCTGAAACTGCTGGAGGCTCAGCTCCCCATTGAACAGCGGCTGGATCGCGCCGGGACTCTGGAGCCCTTTCACTGGCGTAAGGCCCTGAATAAGATACTGGCCCATCCGGTGCGGGGTAATACAACCATTTACAGTTTTGTCAAAGCTCAGATCAGTGCGATATTTCCGGATTCCATGGCAGAGGTTGATCGTGATGGCATTGCTGCCATCCTGAACACCCTGCCAGCCCTGAAGCACCCAAAGGATCTGGCCGATCATTTCTGGCCATTGGCTCGTTATATGGCACCGGCACTGGGCGAGTATTTGCCCGCTATTTTCGGCGAACCTTCTCTGCGCTGCACCGCAAAGATGGCCGCCATTATCCACTCAATATTCCCTCAACAGGGCATTGAGGCTGATCTTTTGCCGGTACTGGACGACAATATTCATCCCTGTTCCGGCCATCGCCTGCGCCTGCTGTACGATGCCCTGCGGGTCTGTGGCAGCCAGAGTATCCCGGTGCATCGGCAAGCCCGGGACTTGAACCAGCAACTGACCGCCATTAGCCAATGCCATCCGTCTGCGCCACTGGAGCAGCTGCAACAGCCGCTTCAACACGCCTTTTCGGAACTGACAACCTCCTTGCAGACACTGGCCTCAGATTGGCTGCAGGCCAGCTGCCATCATCAGCAGCAACAGGGCAAGCGGCTTGAACAGCTCACCACCATGCTCAGACAGCACAGGATCATTGAGCTCAATGGCCCGGCGGGTACCGGTAAATCCTGTCTGGCCGTCGCCACCGGGCAAGCGTTACAGGAACGGCGGCAGGCATCAATGAACCGGCTTGCCG